>JALTZY010000312.1 GCA_027045905.1 Paracoccaceae bacterium | reverse complement strand
CGGTGGGGGCCGCGGGGGCATCCGGCGGTGCGGTCAGGTTGTTTCGCAATCCGAAACAGACGCCGCCATTTTTCCGCACTGGCGCGAAATCGGGGAGGCGATGCTGACAAAAAGACAGTAATTTTAGGTAAATTCCACCCTCCCAGTTGCGTTTCGGATATCCGCCCCATCAGGGTAAGCGGCCGGATTGTCGCCCCTTGCGGGCGATTGCTGCCCGCGGTGCCAGTTCATCCGCAGCGACGATCCGGCGTCGTGTCGGGCGCCGGATCCGCCTTTCCGGCCACGATCCGGGCGAATGTTTCCAGATTTGAGAAAAGGTG
This sequence comes from Paracoccaceae bacterium, assembly GCA_027045905.1. Classification (GTDB taxonomy): domain Bacteria; phylum Pseudomonadota; class Alphaproteobacteria; order Rhodobacterales; family Rhodobacteraceae; genus JAAEUB01. Next base: position 9,429 of record JALTZY010000312.1, on the reverse strand, counting down.
TTTCGGGGGAATATTAATCATAATTTCCCCGAATTCTGCCGGACTTCGCGGGGAATTTGCGGCAGTTTTGCCCGAATCACCCCGTGCGCGGTGGCTCTGGTATGGGCAAATCGGGAAAAATTCGGGCGCTCGGCCTGCGGGCAGCAGGCAGGCCATGCCCCGGGCGGCCTGGCCTCAGCCCTCCCGGTCCGAGTCAAACACGATCACATTGCGCCGGGCGTGGCCGGCGCGGGTGTCGGCAATGGCTTCGTTGATCTGCTCAAGCGGCCAGCGCCGGCTCACCAGCTCGTCGAGTTTCAGCCGTCCCTGCCGGTAGAGCTCGACCATCCACGGGATGTCGCGCGAAATCACCGCATCGCCCAGCAGCGTGCCCTGAAGCCCCTGGCCCAGCGCCGAGAGGATCACCGGCTCATAGCTCGCGCGCTCCCCGGAATGGGGCATGCCCACCATGATCACCCGCCCGCCGCGCGCCAGGTAGCGCGGGGCGGTGTCGTAGGCTTCGGTGGCGCCGACGGTGACGAAGACCGCGTCCGCCCCGTGGCCCCCGGTGATCTGGCGCACTGCCTTCCACGGGGCCGGTTCGCTGGCCAGAAGGGTATCGGTGGCGCCGAAAGCGCGCGCCGCTTCCAGCTTGTCTTCGCTCAGGTCGATGGCGATGATCCGCGCCGCCCCGGCGATGCGCGCGCCCTGGATGGCATTGAGCCCGACCCCGCCGGCGCCGATCACCAGCGCGTTCTGGCCGGGGCGCAGGCGGGCGGTATTGACCACCGCGCCGATCCCGGTGGCGACCCCGCAGGCGAGCAGGCAGGCGGCCTCCATCGGCAGGGCTTCGGGGATGCGCACCACCTGCGAATGGTGCACCACCGCGCGTTCGGCGAAGGCGCCGCAATTGAGCCCCTGGGCCAGCGGCGCGCCGCCGGGCAGCGACAGCGGGGCCAGAGGTGCGGGCTCGGAGCAATAGACCGGCGCGCCGGTCCGGCAGGGCTGGCAGTGGCCGCAGGCGCGGATCATGGTGACCACCACCGGATCGCCCGGGCTCATGCCGCGCACCCCCTCGCCCAGCGCGCTGACGCGCCCGGCCGCCTCGTGGCCGAACACCGCGGGCAGCGGGCCGCCCCAGGCGCCCTCGGCATAAGAGACATCGCTCATGCAGATCGCCACCGCGCCGATGGTCACCTCGACTTCGCCGGGGCCGGGCGGGGCAAGCTCGACCTCTTCGATCGCGAGCGGTTCGTTGAAGGCGTGGCAGATGGCGGCCTTGATCCGGGGCATGGCTTTCTCCTTTGGTCCAGAGTGGCGTCAGGCGCGCGCGCAGGCAAGCGGGACGCTACGTTTCGTCCCGCGTGGCGCTGAGGAAGAAGGGTAGCGAGGCGAGGCTCAGAAGGAAGGAGATGAGAAACGGCGCGCCGGGCAGGTAGATCGGTGCCTGCGGGCCGCTGAAGAAGGCAAACACGCTGGTCACTCCCAGCGGGGCGGCGATGGTGGCGACGGCGTTGAGGCTGGCCATGACCCCCTGCAGCTCGCCCTGGGCGTTGTCGGGGGTGCGGCGCGAAAGGATCCCCCGGAGCGCCGGGTCCTCGATCCCGCCCAGGGCGTTGATGGGCGTGACCGCCAGCACCAGCCAGCCGATGCCCACCAGCCCGAGAAACAGGAAGCTGAACAGGCGCAGCGAAAGGCCCAGCAGCACGGTGCGCCACTCTCCCATCCGGCGCAGGATCGGGCGCACCAGCAGCCCCTGGGTAAGCGCCATGGATATCCCGTATATGCCCAGCGACAGGCCGATCATGCCCGGCCCCCAGCCGAAGCGCTCGGCACCGAAATAGGACCAGATTGCCGGATAGACCACCGAAGAGAGAAAGGCGAGGAAGGCGAAGATCAGCAAAGGTCCCGCCCCGGGCAGCGAAGAGATCGCCCTGAGTGCCCCCAGCGGATTGGCCCGGCGCCAGCGGAAGGGGCGGCGGGTGGCGTCGGTCACGCTTTCGGGCAGGACGAAGTAGCCGAAAGCGAGATTGAGCCCCGCCAGCGCCGCCGCGGCGAAGAACGGCGCGCGGATGCCCAGCTCGCCCAGCAGGCCGCCCGCCAGCGGCCCCAGCACGAAGCCGATGCCGAAGGCGGCGCCGAACAGGCCGAAATTCGCGGCCTTGTCCTCGGCGGCGGATATGTCGGCGATATAGGCCATGGCGGTGGACTGGGTGGCGGCGGCGATCCCGGCAACCAGCCGCGCCGCCAGCAGCAGCCAGATGGAGCCGGTCAGCCCCATCGCCAGATAGACCGCGCCCATTGCCGCCAGCGACGAGAGCAGCACCGGGCGCCGCCCCCAGCGGTCGGAGACACTGCCAAGGGTGGGGCCGAACAGGAACTGCATGGCGGCGAACGCGGTGGTGAGCACCCCGCCCCAGAGCGCGGCACCGCCGAGACCGGTGCCGGTGAGTTCGCGGATCAGCTCGGGCAGGACCGGAATCATCAGGCCGATGCCGATCGCGTCGATCAGCAGGGTCAGGAAGATGAACAGCAGGGGGAGATTCCTGGACATGCACGCCTCGATTCCGGCGGAATATGACGCCGCCCGGGATATGCGGCAAGGGATTTCGCCCATGCTCTCGCCGGGACGCTCCGGGAGAAGCCGGGGAGCCGCGAAAATCGCCGCCCGGTCGCCGGGGTCGCGTTTCCCGTGATCCGCCAGCGCGGGCGGGGCTTTCGGGGCCGTTCCCGTGGGTCAGACCGCCCGGCTGGTCGGCCGGCTACATGTCTTCGGGGGCCGGGATCCCGCTTGCAGCCATGATCTTCCGGGCCGTCCCTCGGGCATCCGGCAGGTATTTCAGCAGGTACTTGTCGCCGCGGCGGGTCACTACCTGGGCTGCGGAAAAGAGCGCGTTTACCGTCTTTATCTCTCCGAGGGGGATGTCCCGCTCGCCTGGGCCGATCAGCCGCCGGTCGGTCAGGGTCCACACCATGGCCAGCTGTTCGTTCGCCGCATAGAAGCCGCGTATGGCAATGGCGATGAAGGAGCCCACTACTCCGGTCCATGGATAGGGGTTGTCAATGGCCATCAGCACCGCTGACATGAGCACCGCGCCCAGCAGAGCTAGGATCACATGCTCGCGGATATAGGTGCCGCGATCGGCCCGAAACCGCGCCAGCACCCTTTCGCCCTCTTGCAGGCTGACCTCAGACATACACTCCTTCCCGTCCTGTATTCGCCCTCAGGTTGCGCGCCAGCAGGTCCATCGCCGCCATGCGCACGGCCACGCCCATCTCCACCTGCTCCTGGATCACCGAGCGGTTGATGTCGTCGGCAATGGTCCCGTCGATCTCGACGCCCCGGTTCATCGGTCCCGGATGCATCACGATCGCGTCTTCGCGCGCATGGGCGAGCTTTTCGGCGTCGAGCCCCCAGCGGTGGTAATATTCGCGCTCCGAGGGGATGAAGCCGCCATCCATCCGCTCCTTCTGCAGGCGCAGCATCATCACCACGTCGGCGCCCTCGAGCCCTGCGCGCATGTCATGGGTGACCTCGACCCCGAGCGCGCCCACCTGCGAGGGCATCAGCGTCGGCGGGCCGACAAGACGCACGCGGTTCTCCATCTTGCTCAAGAGCAGGATGTTGGAGCGCGCCACCCGGCTGTGGGCGATATCGCCGCAAATGGCGATGGTCAGCCGGTGCAGCCGGCCCTTGGCGCGCCGGATCGTCAGCGCATCGAGCAGCGCCTGGGTCGGGTGCTCGTGGCGCCCGTCGCCGGCATTGAGCACGGCGCAGTTGACCTTCTCGGCCAGCAGGTTCACCGCCCCGCTATGGGGGTGACGCACCACCAGCAGGTCCGGGTGCATGGCATTGAGCGTGAGCGCGGTGTCTATCAGCGTCTCGCCCTTCCTGATCGAGCTCGCCTGCATCGCCATGTTCATCACATCTGCTCCGAGCCGCTTGCCGGCGATCTCGAAGCTCGCCTGGGTGCGGGTCGAATTCTCGAAGAACATGTTGACCTGCGTCAGCCCCTTGAGCCGGTCCGAGCGCTTGTCGGGCGCGCGGTTGAGCGCCACATAGCGCTCGGCAAGGTCGAGAATGGTGGTGATCTCCGCGGGGCTCAGGGGCTCGATGCCCAGAAGGTGACGGTGACGAAACGACATGATCCCCCCGATGCGGCTCGCCCGCTTATAAACGCGCGCCCGGCGCCGGACAAGCGCTTGTGAGGCGGGTGCGCGCGTCGTAGCCTTGGCCATGGATTCGGCGATGGAATACCACGCGGCGCTGGCCGCCCTGCGCTGGCAGCTGGAAATGGGCGCGAGCGAAGCGATCGGCGACGCGCCCGTCAATCGCTTCGACCTGCCCGACAACCCCCCCGCCAGCCGCCCGCGCCGCCGCGCCGCGCCACCGCCTGCTGCCGCACCGGTGGCGCCCGACCCGGTGGCGCTCGCCCGCGCGGCCGCCGCCTCGGCCGCCGACCTGCCGGCGCTCGAGGCCGCCATCGCCGCCTTCGAGCATTGCGACCTCAAGCGCGGCGCGCGCAACACGGTCTTTGCCGACGGCCACCCCTCGGCCCGGGTCATGGTGATCGGCGAAGCGCCGGGGCGTGACGAAGACCGCCTCGGCCGCCCATTCGTCGGCCGGGCCGGTCAGCTGCTCGACCGGATGCTCGCCGCGATCGGCCTCGACCGCAGGAGCGAGGACGAAAACGGCGTCTATATCACCAACGTGCTCCCCTGGCGGCCGCCGCAGAACCGCGAGCCGACCCCCGAAGAAATCGCCGTGATGCTGCCCTTCCTCGAGCGCCACATCGCGCTTGCCGCCCCCGACCTGCTGATCCTCATGGGCAATACCCCCTGCCAGGCCCTGCTTGGCCGGCGCGGCATCACCCGGATGCGGGGCAAGTGGGATCAGGCGATGAACCTGCCCGCCATGCCCATGTTCCACCCCGCCTACCTGCTGCGCAATCCGGCCGCCAAGCGCGAGGCCTGGGCCGACCTGCTGGAAATACAGGACCGCCTGCGTCACCTCGCCCCTGACGACCGCCCGGCCCCGCAAAGGGGCTGAACGAAAAGGCAAGCGGATATACCCGGCACGCCTCCAGGCGCGGCACCCCGGGGCCGCTTCAGAAGCATCTTTATCATCTTTGCGGCAGGGGCGATTTTTCGCGGGAAAATCGGAGCGTATAGCGGGATCGGACGATCTCGCAGGTATCGCTGCAGCATCCCGCCGTTCGCATGCACTTCCCCCCCGCGCCCGGCTCTGCCATACTGCGCCAAACGACAACGAGCCAGAGCAGCCGCCCATGAACGACCTTCTCGACCAGGCCACGGACAGTACCGGCTACGATGCCTCCTCGATCCAGGTGCTCGAGGACATGGAGCATGTCCGCCTGCGCCCGGGCATGTATATCGGCGGCACCGATGCGCGCGCGCTGCATCACATGGTGGCCGAGATCATCGACAACGCCATGGACGAGGCGGTGGCCGGCCACGCCAACCGGATCGAGGTGGAACTGCACGCGGATTACTCGATCACCATCCGCGACAATGGCCGCGGCATCCCGATCGACCCGCACCCGAAGGATCCGAACAAATCGGCGCTCGAGATCATCTTCTGCACCCTCAATGCCGGCGGCAAGTTCTCGGGCGAGAATTACGCCACGTCCGGCGGGCTCAATGGCGTGGGCTCCTCGGTGGTGAACGCGCTTTCGGACCGCCTGCGCGTGGAGGTCGCCCGTAACCGCGCGCTTTACGCGATGGAGTTTTCCCGCGGCGTGCCGCAGACCGGGCTCGAGCAGGTCGGCACCGCCCCCAACCGGCGCGGCACTTCGGTGACCTTCCACCCGGACCCGGAAATCTTCGGCTCGCTCCGCTTCAAGCCCGCGCGCCTGTTTCGCATGGCCCGCTCCAAGGCCTACCTCTTTTCCGGTGTCGAGATCCGCTGGAAGAGCCATATCGACGATGGCGAAACCCCGCGCGAGGCCAGCTTCCACTTCCCCGGCGGGCTCGCCGATTACCTCAACGAGACGCTCGGCCAAGCCTCGACCTATGCCGAGCGCCCCTTTGCCGGGCGGGTCGATTTCGGCGAGAAATACGGCGTGCCCGGCGCGGTGGAATGGGCGGTCAACTGGACGCCGAGCCGCGACGGCTACATCCAGTCCTATGTCAATACCGTGCCCACCCCCGAGGGCGGCACCCATGTGGCCGGCTTCTGGGCCGCGATCCTCAAGGGGATCAAGGCCTATGGCGAGCTGGCCGGCAACCGCAAGGCGGCCCAGATCACCCGCGAAGACCTGATCGGCGGGGGCTGCGCGCTCCTGTCGATCTTCATCGCCGATCCGAGCTTTGTCGGCCAGACCAAGGACCGCCTTTCCAACGAGACCGCCCAGCGCTGGGTCGAAGGCGCGGTGCGCGACCATTTCGACAATTGGCTCGCCTCCGACACCAAATCCGCCGGGGCGATCCTCGATTTTCTCGTCCTGCGCGCCGAAGAGCGCCTGCGCCGGCGCCGCGAAAAGGAGACCGCGCGCAAATCCGCCACCCGCAAGCTGCGCCTGCCCGGCAAGCTGGTCGATTGCTCGAGCAATGCGCGCGAGGGCACCGAGCTTTTCATCGTCGAGGGCGACAGCGCCGGGGGCAGCGCCAAGATGGCGCGCGACCGCAACAGCCAGGCGCTCTTGCCGCTCAGGGGCAAGATCCTCAACGTTCTGGGCGCGGCCTCCTCCAAGCTCGGCTCCAATGCCGAGATTTCCGACCTCACCCAGGCGCTGGGCTGCGGCCTTGGCACCCGGTTCAACCTTGACGACCTGCGCTATGAAAAGGTCATCATCATGACCGATGCCGATGTGGACGGCGCCCATATCGCGGCGCTGCTGATGACCTTCTTCTTCACCCAGATGCGCCCGCTGATCGACCACGGCCACCTCTACCTCGCATGCCCGCCGCTGTTTCGCCTCACCCAGGGCGCGCGCCGGGTCTATGCGCTCGACGAGGCCGAGCGCGACGCATGGCTCGCCCGCGGGCTGGGCGGCAAGGGCAAGATCGAGGTGAGCCGCTTCAAGGGGCTTGGCGAGATGGACGCCAAGGACCTCAAGGAAACCACCATGAACCCGGCCACCCGCAAGCTGATCCGCGTGACCATCGACGAAGACGAGCCGGGCGAAACCAGCGACCTCGTGGAGCGCCTCATGGGCAAGAAGCCGGAGAAGCGGTTTCAGTATATTCAGGAGAATGCAAGATTTGTGGAGGAGCTGGATGTGTGAATGATCTGCCCGCCATCATTATGTCGAAGGCATCGACAGCCATGATGGTCTATGAGGTTTGCACGCCGGCAAGTTCCATTGGCCGGCATCTAGGAAGAGCCTGACAGCCGGCACTTTTCCACTCCGGGTCCACTTCGGAGCTATGGAGCCGCATGATACTGGTGCGGCCGGATCCGTGCCCCTTCTCAGGATCCATTGATCCCGCGCTCATGGCGGCTCGAGGCGCGGAATGTCAGGGTTTTCGCCCGTCGGACCGGGCGGGCAAGGCCCGGTTTTCGAAACCGGTGGGAATTCCTTTCCGGGATTGGTCTCACTCGTCCATCTTCAGCGCCGAGATGAATGCCTCCTGCGGGATGTCCACCCGCCCGAACTGGCGCATCTTCTTCTTGCCCTTTTTCTGCTTCTCCAGGAGCTTTTTCTTGCGCGTGGCATCGCCGCCATAGCACTTGGCGGTCACGTCCTTGCGAAGCGCGCTGAGGGTTTCGCGGGCGATGACCTTGCCGCCGATCGCCGCCTGGATCGGGATCTTGAACATGTGGCGGGGGATCAGGGTCTTGAGCTTTTCGACCATCGCGCGCCCGCGGGTTTCGGCCCGGTCGCGATGCACCATGACCGAGAGCGCGTCCACCGGCTCTTCGTTCACCAGGATCGACATTTTCACGAGGTTGTCGGCCCGGTAGCCCTCGAGCAAATAGTCGAAGCTGGCATAGCCCTTGGTCACGCTTTTCAGCCGGTCGTAGAAATCGAACACCACCTCATTGAGCGGCAGGTCATAGACCACCATCGCCCGGCTGCCGGCATAGGTGAGGTCAAGCTGGATGCCGCGCCGGTCCTGGCAGAGCTTGAGCACATCGCCGAGATATTCGTCGGGCACGAGGATCGTCGCCTTGATGCGCGGCTCTTCGATATGGTCGATGGTCGAGGGGTCAGGCATGTCGGCCGGGTTGTGCAGCTCGATCATGGTGCCGTCGCGCAGATAGACGTGATAGATGACGCTCGGCGCGGTGGTGATGAGCTCGATACCGTATTCGCGCTCGATCCGGTCGCGGATCACCTCGAGGTGCAAGAGCCCGAGGAAGCCGCAGCGAAAGCCGAAGCCGAGCGCGGCGGAGGTCTCCATCTCGTAGCTGAAGGAAGCGTCGTTCAGCGCCAGCTTCTCGATCGAATCGCGCAGGTCCTCGAACTCGGCGCTATCGACCGGGAACAGTCCGCAAAAAACCACTGGCTGGGCCGGGGCAAAGCCGGGCAGCGCCTCGCTGCAGCCGCCCTTTTCATGGGTGATGGTGTCGCCCACCCGCGTGTCGCGCACCTGCTTGATCGAGGCGGTCAGAAAGCCGATCTCGCCGGGCCCCAAGCTCTCCACCGGCTCCATCTCGGGGCGAAACACCCCCACCCGGTCCACCCCGTAAGTGGCGCCGGTATGCATCATCCTGATCCTGTCGCCCTTCTTCAGCCGCCCGTCGATGATGCGCACCAGCACGATCACGCCGAGATAGGCATCATACCAGCTATCGACCAGCATCGCCTTGAGCGGCGCGTCGGCCTCGCCCTTGGGCGGCGGAAGTTCGCTCACGATCGCCTCCAGCACCTCGTGGATGCCCTCGCCGGTCTTGGCGCTGACGAGGATCGCGCCGGTGGCGTCGATGCCGATCACGTCCTCGATCTGCTCGGCCACCCGGTCGGGGTCGGAGGCTGGCAGGTCGATCTTGTTCAGCACCGGGACGATCTCGTGATCGGCATCAATCGCCTGATAGACATTGGCCAGCGTCTGCGCTTCGACCCCTTGCGTGGAGTCGACCACCAGCAGCGAGCCTTCGACCGCGCGCATGGAGCGGCTGACCTCGTAGGCAAAGTCCACATGGCCCGGCGTGTCGATCAGATTGAGCACATAGTGCTCGCCATTGTCGGCCGTGTATTCGATGCGCACCGTGTTGGCCTTGATGGTAATGCCGCGCTCGCGCTCGATATCCATGGTGTCGAGAAGCTGCGCCTGCATGTCGCGATCCTCGACCGTGCCGGTCTCTTGAATCAGCCGGTCGGCCAGCGTCGATTTGCCGTGGTCGATATGCGCCACGATGGAGAAATTGCGGATATGCTCAAGGTCGGTGCTCATGGCCCCGGATATGGCGGGGGATCGGGGGCGGGTCAAGGTGGCTTGGAGCGATGAGGGCAGCGCCCTCCCGTGGGGCGGGCCGGCTTGGGA
>JALTZY010000311.1 GCA_027045905.1 Paracoccaceae bacterium | reverse complement strand
CAGCTCCTGGCCCTGCGGGTGGGGGATGTGGTGATACGGGAGCGGTCGGGCGTGCTCACCGTGCGGCGGGGGAAGCACGGCCAGTACCGGCAGGTGCCCCTCACGGCCCCGGTGCGCAAGGCCCTGGCCGCGTACCTGGAGACCCATCCCGAACGAGGAAATCCCGATGCGCCCTTGTGGTGGGGCCAGCGCGGGCCGCTCAAGGACCGCAGTGCGGTGCTGCGCATCCTGCGGAAGTACGCACTGCGCGCGGGCCTCGGCGACTTCGGCCCGCACACGCTGCGGCACACCTTCGCCACCCGTTACCTGGCCGCCAATCCCGGCGACCTGCGGGGCTTAGCCGCGCTTTTGGGCCATGCCAGCGTGAACACGGTCATGGTCTACACGGAGCCGAGGTTGGAGGATCTGGCGAAGCGAATGGAGCGGGTGGGGTAGTTTCCCCTTGCCCCACCGCTTATTTCGCCCTCAACTGCCAGATGTGCTATGCTGCGAATGCAGAAAATCCGCAGGCTGGAGAGAACCGGGAGGATCGTCCGTGGAACTCACGGTTCAGGTGCGCAAGCGGGGCACGCTTACCCTGCCCGCAAAACTGCGAGAGAAATACGGCATCAAGCCAGGGGACACCTTCCACCTGGTGGACCTGGACGGCGTGTTTATCCTCACGCCTATGGCGCCCGTGGTGCCCGACCTGGCGCGAGAGATTGAGCGCCTGCGCAAGGAGTCAGGCTTGAGCACCGAAGATCTCCTGGCCGCGCTGCGGGAGCAACGGGAGGCGTACTACAAGGAACACTATGGGAAAGGCGAGGCGTATTGCCATCTCGGCCACTGGAGGTGAAGAAAGTGAGTGATATGGCCCTTGTTGTCAACTAAATGATACCGCCATGGGCTGCGACCACGTACATACAGTCCTCACGAGTAAAAGGCACTGCGCTCGGCCTCTTAGCACCGGACTCCCGGTGGCTCTTCACAACTTTCTTCAGGTGACTGCTAAACGGCTAGCGGCTCCACGTATCGAAGGGGCTTATCTCACGTGGGCTCATTCTTTAGAATCACTTCGCACGTCTTCTGCGCGACATCCCAAATGTCGTGTAATATGTATTCCCGCCGTATGCGGGGAGATGGTTCCATGGCCCCGACTGGATCGGATAGGATCCAGCCAGTATTTTCTTCTACTACAAACACAAACAACCAGTATGCCTCTCCGTACTGTTGGGCGGCATTCCATTCGCTCTCCGTCATCGCTACCGGGCCACGCTGGCTGAGACCTTTTACCTCAACAAACCGAACCTCGCCTCCCCGTTTCGCCTCTAGGTCGTAACCCAACCCCGCGATGTGTGACACGTCGGAGATTTCGAATCCCTTGTCTCTCAGCCATTCCTGAGCTCTCTCCATGGCAGCCTCTTCCACATTCCGTTTGGTCTCGGTATCCCCACGCGGATACCTTGTCGGCCACGATCGCGCTGAGCCCTGCCCCGGAGCGCCGAACTCGGCTTCCCGAACCTGCCTCAGCGACCTCTCGGGTTTCTCCTGTGCCGACGCGTGCCCAGTAGCCCATTCCCCTTCCGCAGATTCCGCCGCTTCGGTTGCGAGGTCGGCCGGCAAGGGTTCTTTTTCCTCCGCTTCGGACATATCCGGGAGCACGGGTGCAGGCTCGCTGGCGGAGTGGAGCATTTCCTTCACTGGCTGGACCGTGTCCGGCAGAGGCGGCCAATCCGTCGCTCCTAGCTCTTCCGCCGTGCGCGCCATACACCACTATCTGATGCGCATCGGCCGCCGGCATGAGGTCAGCCTGATCGCCTCCGGCGGTATCCGCCTGGCTTCCGATTCGCAAAAAACCATTCAGCGCGGCGCGGAGGCCACCCTGCTGGATTTTGCCACCCTGCTGACGATAGACCCCAGCGCCTACCGCGCCATCAAGGAGAACAAGGCCACCACGGAAAAGCTGCTCAGCATGGACTGGCAGCGGGCGGTGGAGCGGCTGAACAATCAGATGGAATCGCGCAAGGTGCAGATT
>JALTZY010000310.1 GCA_027045905.1 Paracoccaceae bacterium | reverse complement strand
CCCCCAGACAGGCGATCATCGCCGTAACGCGCAAACTCCTCGTCATCCTCGACGCGATGATCCGCGAAAACAGACCATGTCAGACCGCGTAAACAACTCACTTGCCCGCCGGAGGCATGAAACCGAAAGGGCCGCCCGCTACGGGCGGCCCTTCGAGATCCAGGAGGTGGGGCCGGTCAGAACGGTGTCAGCCCGGCCCGCGTCTCCACCGGGGGCTGCCCCGGCGGCGCGTGACCTAGATTGTCCCGGCACCTCGCTCCATTGCATCTCTCGACATGGACACCTCCTTTCTCTGTTGTTGACGATACCGGAAGGTTCGCATGTTCTGCCGATTTGTCAAAAGATTTCACGCCGGGACGGGTGCCAGGCGCCGCACCAGGGCGCGGAACGGGATCAGGGCGATGACGGCAAGGACGAGCTTCACCAGCCAGTCGGCCACGGCAAGCGACACCCATAGCGGCGCTTCCGAGCCGAAGGCAAGGAACGGCGCCCCCTCCCAGGCCCAGCTGACCGCGGCATCGGCCCCGGCACCGAACAGCGTGACCGAAGCCGAAAAGGCGATGGTGAAGAATAGCGCCGTATCCACCGCCGAGCCCAGCAGCGTGGATACCAGCGGCGCCCGCCACCACGCCCCCCGGCGCAGGCGGTCAAACACCGCCACGTCCAGCATCTGCGCAGTGAGAAAGGCCACCCCCGAGCCCACCGCCACGCGCAGCGAGACGGCGGGCCCGTATTCCAGCATGATCCGGCTGCCGATCAGCGAGCAGATCACCCCGGTCACGAAGCCCGCCAGCACCACGCGCCGGGCCGCGCGCGCGCCGTGGATGCGGTTCATCAGGTCGGTGACGAGAAAGGCAAACGGGTAGGTGAACGCCCCCCAGGTCAGCAGGCCGTCCAGCAGCAGGAACTGCACGAGGATATTCGAGACCACGACAATGGCGGCCATGGCGATCACGCCGGGGAGGTATCTGGTCATGGCGTTTTCCGTTTTGGCAAGGGTGCGGTGACTTGGCTGCGCAGGCGCGCAACGAGCGGGGTTTAGCCGCCCGTGCCGTCAGAGGCAACCCCATTGCCGCCCAGCACATATTCGACAATCTCGGTTGCCTGCAGGAAATTGAAATTGTCGTCCGAGATCATGGTCAGGCGGATGCGCCCGCCCGCGTCGCGCCAGACCGCCAGCCCTTCCAGATCGTGATAACGCCCGGCCCGGCTTTCAAACAGCAGTTCCTCACCGGACAGCCCGCCCGCATCCAGCCTGAATCGCCGCACCCGGCTGGCAAAGCCGCGAACCAGCGAAAAGCGCCGCTCCAGCAGGTAGAAAAGCCCGTCAGGGCCGAAATCGGCGCCCACCGGCAGGAAATCGTCCCGGCGCGCGAGGGTGGCGATCTTGCGCCACGCCCCATCGGCATAGCGATAGATCGGAAACGGGCGCGCCAGGTGCCCGGAGCGCTCCGGCAGCGTGTAGAGCGCGCCCTCCGGGCCGATCGCCAGCGCTTCCAGCGAGGCGTTGGCGATCATCCCGACAAAGTCCGCATGCTGCGGCAGTGCCACGGCGGGCCGGCTCAGGTCATCGAAGCGAAACACCGTATGGATACCCTCGAAGGACACATAGGCCGTGCCGTCCGGGGCAATCGCGAGCCCTTCGCTGTCGATCTCGTAGGCGGCCCAGGCGCCCGGCGCGGGCGGGATCAGCGCCCTGATCGGCCCGGCGGCGATGCCGGTGATCCGCCCGGCCCCGTTGCGCAGGATTTGCGCGCGCAGATACCGGCCCCGGTCCGAAAGGGCGGTGAGGGTGGCGCCGTCCGCGCTTACCTCCAGCCCGGAAAAGCCGCCGAATCCCTCCGCCTCCAGCTCCCAGACGAATCGCCCCGCCTCCTCCGCCAGCTTCGGCCCGGGGGCAGGCTGGGCGGCAAGCGGCGCACCGGGCCAGAGGGCAAGGATCAGTCCGAGGACAGGACGTCGGCGCATTGTCCGGGCAGGTCCGAAAGGGTCAGTTCCCGGCGCGGCGGGGGCGGCGG
>JALTZY010000309.1 GCA_027045905.1 Paracoccaceae bacterium | reverse complement strand
GCCATATCTGTTCGGGAAACTACGGCATCAGCTGGCTCAAGGGCCACCACGAAGCGCTGATCTCGCTCACCACCTACGAGAAGGTGCAGGAGCGCCTGAAAGGCATTGCCAAGGCACCTGTGCGCAAGAATATCGGCAACGATTTTGCCCTGCGCGGCTTTGTCTGCTGCGCCGGTTGCGGCGTGCCGTTGCGCTCCTCCTGGTCGACCGGAAAGACCAGGCGCTATGCGTATTATCTCTGCCAGACCAAGGCTTGCGCCAGCTACGGCAAGTCCATAGCCCGTGACAAGATCGAGGGTGAAATCGACGCTCTGATCAAATCGCTACAGCCGACAAAACAGCTCCTGACCCTCGCCAAAGCCATGTTCCGGCATGCCTGGGACGGACGCCGCGCCCAGGCGCAAGACGCGATCCTATCAGGCCAGCGCCAACTCAAAGATATTGAAAAACAAGTGGAAATTCTGCTGACACGTATCGTGGAATCAACCAACGCGACCGTGATCAAGGCCTATGAGGCCAAGATTGGCAGTCTGGAGAAGTCCAAGCGCATCCTGGCGGAACAACTGGCAAATCAGGCCGAACCGAAGGGAAGTTTCGACGAAAAACTAGAACCCGTCCTCACGTTCCTCGCAAACCCTTGGAAACTCTGGGAAACAGGCCAAACCACCCTGCGCCGGATAGTGCTCAAATTGGCCTTCGCAGAGCGCATTCAATATGACCGGAAAGAGGGTGCTAGAACCCCACAAATATCCTTACCATTCAAGGTATTAGGGGGGGTCACAGACAGCAATGTCTGTTTTGGTGCGGTCGAGAAGACTCGAACTTCCACGGGTTTTACCCCACAGCGACCTCAACGCTGCGCGTCTACCAATTCCGCCACGACCGCATGTCTCAGGCTTGGTGCGCGCTACATAGCGAAGCCTTGGTCGGATGTGAAGAGGGAATGCGCGTTTTTTCACTCTCGTCCGGCTTCGCCCGGCGGGCCGGTTCAACCCCGCCAGAAAGCCGCTCCCCCCCGACGCCGGGCGCGCCACAGGAGCACACCGCCTGCCCCTGCCAGAGCCACCAGGAAACCGGCCCTTTGATGTTCTCCGAAAAGCACCTGCGCCATGATCCGCCCCGGCAGCAGGGTAAACAGCCCGGCAATGCCCAGCGCCCAGAAATACAGGGCGCGCATGATCCGCATATGGGTAGCGATATCGCGCCGGCGCGCTGCGCGCAGCCCGGAAACCAGACTGTATGCACTCAGCACCGATAACAGGTGAATCGGACTGAAAGGACCGATCAGACGTATCTCGAAGACGCTGAAGGAGGAGGCAATGATCACCGCCATGGCCAGCACCCAGATATACCCCACCGCCCTGTGCAGCCGGTCGCGGCGACGGCGAAACAGGGCAATCGGACCGACAAGCAGCGCCGCCAGCGCCGCGAAAGCATGGAGCTGGACGGCGGGAGGCGCGGAAAGAAGAGGTTCAAACATCGGCGGATTTCCTTCATATTTCCTTCATGTCATGGGCTGCCGGGTGCTGGCATCTGTTTTGAGAAGGAAGGCTGGGTGAGGCAATTGCGGATACGCGAAGCGCGGCAGAAATCCGCAACCGGGCGGGCATCGCAACTGGCGCTTCGTGAAATGCGGGCGCATTTCTCGCAGCCCCGGACCTGGCTGTTCCTGCTGATCGCCGGGATTCTGCTCGGCTGGTCGGGGCCGTTTGGCACTTTTGGCGACCTCGCCCCGGTGCCACGCCTGCTCTACTGGCTGATCGTTGTCACAGCGACCTATGCGACCGGGGTATTCGTGCATGGTTGGGCCGCACGGGCTCTTGCCTTGCGCCATGCCGGGTTCTGGCGGGCAACGCTGGCGGGCGGCCTGCTCACCGGGGCGGCGGTGACGCTGGTGCTGCTGGCGATCAACTGGGCCGGGCTCGGGCTGGCGCCGGCGGGGGGCGGCTACCTGCTGGTGATGACGGCCAATGCGGTTGGCGCCTCGCTGCTGATTTCCATTGCTCTGGCCCTGGCCGGGCGCGAAACCC
>JALTZY010000308.1 GCA_027045905.1 Paracoccaceae bacterium | reverse complement strand
CGGCTGGCAGGGGGAGAGTGAAGCGATGATCACCGCCGCCGGGCATATGTGGGCCGGGGCGATGCTCATGTTCGTGCTGCGCAGCCTGCCGATTGCCCTGACCCCGCGCCGGCAGGGCTGAGGGCGCGCGGGGGAGGCGGAGAGGCGCTCCCCCCGCTTGCCTGGACCTATTGCGAGAGCGTCTCGGCCAGGTGCATCAGTTTTACCGCCTCGGCGCGGTAGCCGAAGGGATCCTCTCCCCTGTGCGCGGTGGCGAGCGCGATGGCTTCGCCAAAGCTCCAGTCGCCCAGATACTTGTCGTCGCCGCGCAGAAGCTGGCCGAAGCCGGCAATGGCGACGGCGAAAATCTGGTCGTCGCCCGCATCCCCCATCCCCGGCAGGATCGGCTGGGTGATGAGCCTGGAACGATCCTCGCCCGGCAGCTTGTAGCGCAGCTTGAGGAAGCCCAGTTCGGCGCTTTCGCCGACCACCGGCGGCTCTGCCCGGTAGCGCAGCGCGTCGGTCATCACCGCGGGCGAGCCCACCGGCGTCACTTCGTAGATCGCCGTCACCTGGTGGCCCGCGCCGATCTCACCGGCGTCCACCTTGTCGTTGTTGAAATCCTCGCGCGCAAGCGCCCGGGTCTCGTAGCCGATCAGGCGGTATTCGGCGATCTGGGCGGGGTTGAACTCGACTTGCACCTTTACGTCATCTGCAATGGGGAAAAGCGCGCCGGTAAGCTGGTCCACCAGCACTTTCTGCGCCTCCGACAGGGTGTCGATATA
Organism: Paracoccaceae bacterium; assembly: GCA_027045905.1. Taxonomy (GTDB): domain Bacteria; phylum Pseudomonadota; class Alphaproteobacteria; order Rhodobacterales; family Rhodobacteraceae; genus JAAEUB01. Next base: position 1,269 of record JALTZY010000308.1, on the reverse strand, counting down.
GGCCGCCTGGCCGTTGCCGTTCTGGGCGAGCGCCTGCATGGTGGCGTCGTCCAGATTGCCCCGGCCGAAGCCCAGCACGCTGAGATAGACGCCGCTTTCGCGCTTGTCGGCGATATAGTCCGTGAGCGCCTCGGGGTCCGACAGGCCGACATTAAAATCCCCGTCGGTCGCCAGCAGCACCCGGCTCACCTCGCCCTCGGCGCTCATGCGCTCGGCCACTGCATAGGCCTGCTGAAGCCCCGCCTGCCCGGCCGTGGAGCCGCCCGCCTCGAGTCGATCGAGCGCGGCGAGGATGGTCGAGCGCTCGCTTGCGGGGGTCGGCGCCAGCACCTCGCCGGCGCTGCCCGCATAGGTGACGATGGCCACCTCGTCCTCGGGGCGAAGCTGGCTCAGCATCAGCCGGAAGCTCTGCTTGAGCAGGCCGAGCTTGTCGGGGCTGTCCATGGAGCCGGACGTGTCGATCAGGAAGACGAGGTTGAGCGGCGGGCGGTCCTCCAGCGCCGGCATTTCGCCCTGGATGGCGATATGGACCAGATCGGTATCCGCATTCCACGGCGTGCCCATGACGGTGACGGTGGGGCGGAAGGGATGCGCGCTGTCGGTCGCCGGTGCCGGGTAGTGATAGGGGAAGTAATTCACCATCTCCTCGATGCGCACCGCCTCCTTCGGCGGCAGGAAGCCGGCCATCAGCGAAGAGCGGATCACCGACCAGCTGGCCGTGTCCACATCGACCGAGAAGGTCGAGACCGGCGCTTCGGCGGTGACCTTGAGCGGGTTGGCGTCTTCGTTGGCGAATTCTTCGGTGTCGGGCTGCCCCAGGCGCGGCGCATCGGCGATGGCCGGGCCGGTCGGGGGCATGGGCGCGCGGGTGGTCATGGTCGCATAGCCGCCGGCTGCCGGAGAGGGCGGGAGCGGTGCGACCGGCATCGCCGCGGGGGGCATGGGCGCGGCTTCCTCGGCCATCGGCACGGCCTCATCGGCGCGACTGCGCGCGGTGGGAGCGGCGGCAGGGGCGGCGGTCTTGGGCGCGGCGGTGACGGGAGCTTCGGGGCCGCTGGCCACATCGCCTGCCGGGCTGCCGGTCTCGGCCCCGCCGCCGCTCTGCAGGCCGGGCAGGGGCAAGTCGGGCCGGGCGACGAAGATCACCACCCCCACGGCGACGATCGCGGTGGTGGTGGCCATGGCGACGCGGGAAGTCAGGGTGTGAAACATCTTTGCTACTCCTTTGCTGAACGCCCCCTTTCGGGCGGCTTCGGGAGTAGGACGCGC
>JALTZY010000307.1 GCA_027045905.1 Paracoccaceae bacterium | reverse complement strand
GCTCCGGACGAAGGCGAGCACGTCTCCGGCACTGTCGCCCCGCCCGATCCGCTCGACGATGGCCGAGCCGACCACGGCGCCGTCGGCCACCGAGGCAATGGCACGGCTGGAATCGGGCGTCTTGATGCCGAAACCCACCACCACCGGGATGTCGCTTGCCGCCTTGATGCGGGCGACTTCCGGGGCGACCGTCTCGGCCTCGGCCGCGGCGGCGCCGGTGATGCCGGTGATCGAGACGTAGTAGAGAAAGCCCGCGGTGTTGGTGAGCACCCTGGGCAGGCGCTTGTCGTCGGTGGTCGGGGTGGCAAGGCGGATGAAGTCGAGCCCCGCTTGCCGGGCCGGGATGCAGAGCTCGTCATCTTCTTCCGGCGGCAGGTCCACCACGATCAGCCCGTCTATCCCGGCGGACCTTGCATCCTGCAAGAAGGCCTCGACCCCGTGGCTGTAGATCGGGTTGTAATAGCCCATCAGCACGATCGGCGTGGTGTCGTCCTGCTTGCGGAATTCGGCCGCCATGGCGAGGGTCTTTTTCAGCGTCATGCCGGCGGCGAGCGCGCGCTGGCCGGCAAGCTGGATGGTGGGGCCGTCGGCCATCGGGTCGGTAAAGGGCAGGCCAAGCTCGATGATATCGACCCCGGCACCGGGCAGGCCGCGCATGATTTCGAGCGAAGTGGCCTCGTCCGGGTCGCCGGCCATGATATAGGCGACGAATGCGGCCTTGCCCTCGGCTTTCAGGTCGGCGAATTTCTTTTCGATGCGGCTCATGCGGGGCTCCCTTGCTGTCGCGGATGTTTCGCGCAAAATGGCGGCAAGTGCAATGGGGGCGGGGATGGGGACAGAAGCGGCAGAAGGGGCGGCCCCTGCAGAGCGGGCAGAAGCGGCACGGGCCGCGCGAGAGGCGCGCCGGGCGGCCTGGCAGGGACATCTGGCGATGTTTGCCTTTTCGCTGCTGGTGGCGGGGAGCTTCTCCTTTGGCGCGCTGATCGCCGGAGACATCGCGCCGGGGGTGCTGATGCTGCTGCGCTTTGCGCTCGGGGCCTGCCTGATGGGCGCGCTGGTGCTGGCGATCGAGGGGCGCGCGGGGCTGAGACTCGCGGCACCCTGGCGCTTCGTGCTGCTGGGGGCGGTTTTCGCCGGCTATTTCGTGGCCATGTTCGAAGCGCTCAGGATCGCCGATCCGGTGTCGCTCGCGGCCGTGTTCACGCTGACCCCGCTGATGAGCGCGCTGCTGGCGCGCCCGGTGCTGGGCCAGCGCACGCCGGCGCGGGTCTGGGCGGCGCTGCTGATCGGGGCGGCGGGGGCGGTCTGGGTGATCTTTCGCGCCGACCTGGCGGCGCTGATGGCCTTTCGGCTGGGGCGCGGCGAGGCGCTGTTTCTCGCCGGGAGCTTCCTGCATGCGCTCTATGTGCCGCTTCTGCGGCGGATGAACCGGGGCGAGGGGCCGCTCGCGGCGACCTTTGGCGTGCTGGTGGGCGGCGCGCTGGTGCTGGCGGTCTATGCGGCGCACGATTTCGCGGCTACCGACTGGGCGGTGCTGCCGGGGCGGGTCTGGTGGGTGCTGGGCTACCTGATGGTCTTTGCCACCACCACCACCTTTGCGCTGGTGCAGTTCGCGGCGATGCGCCTGCCCTCGTCCAAGGTGCTGGCCTATACCTATCTCACGCCTTCTTGGGTGATTCTTTGGGAAGTGGTACTGGGCCACGGCGCCCCGCCGGTGGCGGTACTGGGCGGAGTGGCGCTGAGCCTCGCGGCGCTGGCGGTGCTGCTGGGGCGCGACCGCTGAGGGGCGGGGCAAATTTTCGCAGAAAATTTGTGCTTCTCGGGGGCGCGCCCTGCGGGCGCGGGGTCAGTCCTGGTCTTCCGCGCCGCTGCTCTCGACCGCTTCGCCGAAGCGTTCGAAGAATTTCGCGATCATCTTGCGGGCAAAACCCATGATGATCCGGTTGCCCAGTTGCGCGAGCTTGCCGCCCACGCGCGCCTCCACCTCGTAGCTGAGCACGGTGCCGCCCTCTTCGCTGTCGCTCAGCGTCACGAA
>JALTZY010000306.1 GCA_027045905.1 Paracoccaceae bacterium | reverse complement strand
CCGACGTCCTCGACCGCATCCAGGATCACAAGATCAACCGCATCGACGAACTGCTCCCCTGGAACAGAAAACCCGGCGCCAAACTCGAAAACGCCGCCTGAATGGCGGTAGCAATCGTGCGGTTACCGAGTACCGGCCAATCGGGCGGCGGGTCAGGCCCCGCCTCAGATCTCGAAACGTGTTTCCAGCGCGGCGATGTCGCCGGCTTCGTCGCTGACGCTGGTGTGGTAGGGGCGCCGTTTGCCGCGGTAGAGGATGCCGGTATTCATGCCGTCATCGGTCATGATCCGGCGCGCGGCGCGGGCCGGGTCGTCGGTTTCGGGTACGCTGGCCTTGTGTACCTTGCCCTTCCACTCGCGCTCGTCGGGGCGGAAGGTGACGCAGGGGCTGAGGATTTCGACGAAGGAAAAGCCGGGATGCCTGATCGCCTCGGCGATGGTGGCGGTGCAGCCCTTGATATCGCCGGAAAATTCCCGCGCGACGAAATTCGCCCCCGAGGCCAGCGCGATCACCAGCGGGTGAAAGGGGCTGAGCCCGGTGCCGCCGGGTGAGAGGGCGCTATCCCAGTCGGGCTCGGTGGTGGGCGAGGGCTGGCCCTTGGTCATGCCATAGACGCGGTTGTCCATGACGATATAGGTCATGTCGATATTGCGCCGGCAGGCATGCAGGAAGTGATTGCCGCCGATCGAGAAGCCGTCGCCATCGCCCGAGAGCGCCAGCACCGTGAGGTCGGGTCGGGCGACCTTGAGCCCTGCGGCCACCGGCAGGGCGCGGCCGTGTACGCCGTGGAAGCCGTAGCAATTGGTATAGGCGGGGATGCGCGAGGAGCAGCCGATGCCGGAGATCGCCGCCACCTGTTCGGGCGGGCGCCCGGTGGCGGCGAGCGCCCGGGTGATCGACATCAGCACATGAAAATCCCCGCAGCCCGGGCACCAGATCGGCGTCAGGTCCGATTTGAAATCGCTCGCTTTCAGGTTCGGTTTGTTCATGCTGGGCTCCAATCGCGCAGGGTGGCGGCTATCTCTTGTGGGCCGATCAGGTCGGGCCCTTCGCGGTTCAGCTGGCGGACCTCGCCGGGCAGGTCCATATGGGCGCGGATGTGGCGATAGAGCTGGCCCGAGGCATTCTGTTCGACCAGCAGAACCCGTTTCGCCCCTTTCAGGGCGGGCTGGATCTGGCCAACCGGCAGGGGCGAGATCAGGCGCAGGGCGATGAGGCGGGTATCGCCGCCCAATGCCTCGCGTGCGGCGCCGGCCATCGAGCCCCAGGTGAGGATCACCGTTTCCGCCTCTTCCGGCCCTTCGATCTCTCCCCAGTAGTCGCCGAAATCGAACAGCTCGATCTTGCGCGCGCGTTTGGCCATCTGCTCGCTCTGATCTTTGGCCGCCGAAGAAGGCGCGCCGCTTTGGGCATGGGTCAGGCCGTCGGCCGTGTACTGGCCGCCGGGCTGGCCGGGGATCGCCATGGGCGACACGCCGTCCGCGGTCAGCGCATAGCGCAGGTAGGGCTCGCCCGTGGCGCGAAACGCTTTGCGCCGGGTGAGGAACTGCATGTCGGCTGGCCGGTCGATCACCACACGGGCCTGGCCGATCGACTGGTCCGAAAGCACGATCACCGGGGTTTGCAGGCTTTCGGCCAGGTGCACCGCCCATTGACCGACAAAGAGGCAGTCGGCCACGCCGAGCGGCGCCAGCACCACATGCGGCGCATCGCCATGGAAGCCATGGACGGCGATATTGAGGTCCGACTGCTCGGACTTGGTGGCAATCCCGGTCGAAGGCCCGACCCGCATCACGTCCACCACCACCACCGGGGTTTCCGAGGCTGCCGCGAGCCCGAGGCTCTCCATCATCAGCGCGAGCCCGGGCCCGGAAGTGGCCGTGACCGAGGGGCGCCCGCCGAAGGAGGCGCCCAGCGCCATATTGATCGAGGCCAGTTCGTCTTCGGCTTGCAACAGCGCCCCGCCGATGCGCGAGAGCGCCGGGGCGAGGTATTCGAGCAGGTCGGTCGCCGGAGTGATCGGATAGGCGGCGGCGAAGCGGATGCCTCCGCGCAGGAGGCCGAGCCCCATCGCCTCGTTGCCGGTGATCAGCCAGCGCGGCGAATCGCGCTCCGGGGCCGGTGCGAGCGGGAAGGCGGGGACGAGCGCCTCGGCCGCCTCCATCCCGGCCTCGAGGCAGGCGCGGCCGCTATCGACTGCCGCCCGCCCCTTGCGCCCGAGCCTGGCGGCGATCACCTCCATCACCGCCTCCTCTTCAAGTCCGACCAGCCGGGCGACCAGCCCCACCGCGACCATGTTTTCCCGCCCGCCGCCGATCTCCTTGGCCAGGGCGGCGATCGGCACTTCGGCGATGGTGCAACTGGCCTCCTGCACCGCGCGGGGCGCGGAGCCAGAGGCCGGATCGGCGATCACCAGTCCGCCGCGCGCCACCGGCATGGCCGAGATGAAGCGGTCGGCATTCTTCCAGTCGAGCGCGACGAGGATGTTGAAATCGCGCGCCATGGTAAAGGCGGGCTTCGTCGCCAGCCGCACCAGCGCCGCGGCCTCACCGCCCCGGATCTGCGGGCCGACCGAGCGGGTCAGCAGCCCGTGCCAGCCGCCCTTGCCGGCTGCCTCCAGCAGGATCGCGCCTGCGGTGATTGCCCCCTTGCCGCCGGTGCCGACCACGGCAAAGGAGACATTTTCACGCGCTGATCTGGTATCTGCCATCCGGCTGCCTCCCGCGTGGTGAATTTGACGGTTGACCCAAATCATGTATTCGAGTACCAATTTACGGTAATTAAGAGCGCGCAGCATGTCAACAAGGTCCTGACCGCGGGAAAATCCGGGAAAACGGGCCCAAACGGGGGAGAATCATGGCGCGGCGCTGGCAGATGGTTTCGCAGGGAGAGCCCCTGCAGATGGTCGAATTCGAGCCCGCCCCCCCGGGCCCCGGCGAGGTGGTGGTGGAGGTGGCGGGCTGTGGCGTCTGCCACACCGATCTGGGCTTCTACTACGATGGCGTGCGCACCAATCGTGCCCTGCCGCTCACCCTGGGCCACGAGATTTCCGGCGTGGTCACGGCCGCCGGGGAGGGGGGCGAGGAGTGGATCGGCAAGCCGGTCATCATCCCCGCCGTCATGCCCTGCGGCGAATGCGATGCCTGCAAGCGTGGCAAGGGCACGATCTGCAAGGCGCAGAAGATGCCGGGCAACGACATAGAGGGCGGCTTTGCCTCCCACATCACCGTGCCGGCGCGCGGGCTCTGCCCGGTGGATACCGAAAAGCTCGCCGCCCAGGGGCTGGGCCTCGCCGATGTCTCGGTGGTGGCAGATGCGCTCACCACGCCCTGGCAGGCCGCTGTGCAGGCGGGTGTGGGTGAGGACGATCTGGTGATCGTCAACGGCGTGGGCGGGGTCGGCGGCTATGCGGTGCAGGTGGCGCACGCGCTGGGGGCGACGGTGGTGGCCATCGACGTGGTGGCTGAAAAGCTCGCCGCCGCGGCCCGATACGGTGCCGCGCTGACGCTCGATGCCCGCGAACATGACCCGCGCAGCCTCAAGGGCGCGATTCTCGATTTCGCCCGCGAAAACGGTCTGCGCACGCGCGAATGGATCGTCATGGAATGTTCCGGCACGGCGGCCGGGCAGAAGGCCGCCTTCGGGCTGCTCACCCATGGCGGTACCATGTGCGTGGTCGGCTTCACCATGGACAAGGTGGAGGTCAGGCTTTCGAACCTCATGGCCTTTCACGCCCGCCTCCTGGGCAATTGGGGCTGCCCGCCCGAGCTTTACCCCGGCGCGCTGGCTCTGGTCGAAGAGGGCAAGGTCAAGCTCGCGCCCTTCATCGAGCACAGGCCGCTCGACGAGATCAACGAAGTCTTTCGCGCCGTCCATGCGGGCGAGACGATCAAGCGCCAGATTCTGGTGCCCTGAAGGAGAGAGAGATGAGTTTTCAGTTTGAAGAGCATGACCTGATCAGCCCCGAAACGCTGACCCGGATTTCCGACAAGGTGCGTTTCGAGCGCCGGCCTGCGACCCTGCCCGACGGCAGCGAGGTGGAAGGGCTCTACAATGCCTGGGTCATCCTCGACAATCCGGCCCAGTACAATTCCTACACCACCGATATGGTCAAGGCCGTGATCCTCGCCTTTCGCGCCGCGTCCAACATGCGCGACGTGAATGCGGTTATTTTCACCGCTGTGGGCGACAAGGCCTTTTGCACCGGCGGCAACACGAAGGAATACGCCGAATATTACGCCGGTCGCCCGCAGGAATATCGCCAGTACATGCGGCTTTTCAACGACATGGTAAGCAGTATCCTCACCTGCGACAAGCCGGTGATCTGTCGGGTGAACGGCATGCGTATCGGCGGCGGGCAGGAGATCGGCATGGCCTGCGATTTCTCCGTGGCCCAGGACCTTTCCCGCTTCGGCCAGGCCGGTCCCAAGCACGGCTCGGCCCCGATCGGCGGCTCCACCGACTTCCTGCCGGTGATGATCGGCTGCGAGCAGGCCTTTGTCTCGGGCGTGCTCTGCGAGCCCTTTTCGGCGCACCAGGCGCAGCGGCTGGGCATCCTGACCGATATCGTGCCGGGGCTGAAGGTGGATGGCGAATATGTCGCCAATCCGCTGGTCGAGACCGAGATGAAGACCGATGCCTACGGGCGCATCCTGCATGGCGAATTCAGGACCGGCGAAGCCGCCGCCGAGGGCAAGGCGCTGCTTGCGCGCGGCGAGGTGGACCTGAGCGCGCTGGATGCGAAGGTGGAAGAGCTTGCCGGCAAGCTGCTGCTCACCTTCCCGGACTGCACCACCAAGACGCTCGAGGAGCTGCGCAAGCCCAAGCTCAATGCCTGGAACATGAACAAGGAAAATTCCCGCGCCTGGCTGGCAAACAACATGATGACCGAGGCCAATATGGGCTTCCGCGCCTTCAATGAAGGCAACCGTGAAGTGGGCCGCGAGGTCGATTTCGTGGCCCTGCGCCAGGAGCTTGCGGCGGGAGCGAAGTGGACGCCCGAATTCATCGACAGCTTCATGCCGGGGGTGCGCAAGTGAGCGAGTGCCTGAGAGCGAATACCGAGCTTGACGGCAAGCTTTTGCGCCTGACGCTCGATCGGCCCAAGGCGAATATCGTCGATGCCGGGATGATCGCCGCGCTCACCCATGCGTTCGATGCGGCCGCCCATGACAGCGCTCTCGCCGCGGTGCTGCTGGGCGCCGAGGGGCCGCACTTTTCCTTCGGTGCCTCGGTCGAGGAGCATCTGCCCGAGCAATGCGAGGGAATGCTCACGAGCCTGCACAGGCTCATCCGCATGATGCTGGCCTTTCCGCTGCCGGTGCTGGTGGCGGTGCGCGGCCAGTGCCTGGGCGGCGGGCTCGAGCTTGCCATGGCCGGGCACATGATCTTTGCCGCGCCGGATGCGCAACTGGGCCAGCCGGAGATGAAGCTCGGCGTCTTTGCGCCTGCCGCAAGCGTGCTCATGCCCGAGCGCATGGGCCAGGCTCTGGCGCAGGATCTGCTGCTCTCGGGCCGCTCCATGGGGGCGGGCGAGGCGCTGGAGGCGGGCCTCATCGACCACCTGACCGATACGCCGGAGGATGCCGCGCGCGCCTATGTGGAGAAACATCTGGCGGTGAAAAGCACCTCGTCTCTGCGCCTCGCGGTGCGGGCGGCGCGCGAGCCTTTCCTCGCCCGCGTCCTGCCGCGCCTCGACGAGGTGGAGCGGATCTATCTGACCGAGCTCATGCAAACCCGCGACGCGGTGGAGGGGCTGAACGCCTTCCTCGCCAAGCGCCCAGCCAGGTGGGAGAACAGATGACCGGGAAAACCACAGAAGAAATCGTCGCCCGCGCCGAGGCGCTTTACGACGATCTCGATTTCACCGCCGCGCGCGCGTGGAAGGAGGCCGAGCCGGGCCGCCATGTGATCGGGCATTTGCCGATCTATGTGCCGCGCGAGCTGATCCATGCCGCCGGGATGCTGCCTCTGGGCGTCATGGGCGGGGGCGACCGGCTCGAGGTGATCCATGGCGACGCCTATTATCAGAGCTACATCTGTCGCATCCCGCGCTCGACCATCGAGCTTGGCCTGTCGGGGCGGCTCGATTTCGTCTCGGGGATGCTGTTTCCCTCGATCTGCGATGTGATCCGCAACCTTTCCGGCATGTGGATGACGCTTTTCCCGGATGTTTATGTCAAGTATTTCGACACCCCCCAGACCTTCGACGACGAGATCGGCGGGCGCTTCTATATCGGCGAGATGCGCGAGCTTCTCGAGGGGCTCGAGCGGATCTCGGGGCGCAAGGTCACGGATGACGACATCAACGCCTCGATCGCCGTCTATAACGAAAACCGCGCGCTCCTGCGCGCGCTTTACGCCCTGCGCGCCGAGCTGCCCTGGCGGGCCCCCGCCTCCGAAGCCTATCTGGTGGCACGCGCAGGCCTGGTGCTGCCGGTGGAGGAGCACAACACGATGCTGCGCGACTATATCGACGCGGCGCGCGCCACCAGACGCCCGATGAAGGACAACGCCAAGGTGATCCTCACCGGCATGTTCTGCGAACAGCCCCCGCTCAACCTGATCAAGTCGCTGGAGCTTGCCGGCTGCTATGTGGTGGATGACGATTTCATGCTGGTGGCCCGCTGGCTGACCGAAGAAGTCCCCACCGACGGCAACCCGCTTGAGGCGCTGAGCCACGCCTTCCTGCATCACTCCATGTCCACCGCCGCCAAGTACGAGCCGGACGAGGCGGAGAAGGGCCGCTTCCTGATCCGGGCCATGGAGCGCACCGGGGCCGAGGGGGTGATCTTCGCCTCCACCTCCTTCTGCGACCCGGCGCTGCTCGACCGTCCCATGCTCCAGCATGTTCTGGACGAGGTAAACATCCCCTACATCGCCTTCAAATACGCCGAGAACAGCGGCCAGATGCAGCCCATCCGCGAGCAGGCGGGCACCTTCGTCGATTCTATCAAACTGTGGAGCGCGGCATGAAACCTGCCATCGTGAAAGCCCGGCCCGAAGACGTCCAGAAGGACGCCTCGATGATCCTGCAAAAAGAGATGATGGCGCGCCATTATGACCGCCTGTGCGATGCGCCGATGACCGGGGAGAAGGTCGCCTCGACCTTCGTGCCGGGCAACCTCAACGAACTGATCATGTGCTTCGATCTCGTCAACAACCTGCCCGAGGTCAACGCGATCCAGTCCGGCCTGCGCAAGAAATCGGGCCAGTACATCATGGAGGCCGAGCGCGCCGGCCATTCCGAGGATGTCTGCACCTATGTGAAATCGGACATCGGCATGATGATGAAGGGCAATATCGGCCCCAATGCCCGCGAGCTTCCCAGGCCCGACGTGCTGCTCCTGAGCTATACCGGCTGCTTCACCTTTCTCAAGTGGTTCGAACTGCTGCGCGAGCAGTACAAATGCCCGACCATCTTCTTGCAGACGCCCTACATGGCCGACGGCAGGATCACGCCCAACATGATCCAGTACATGGTCAGGCAGCTGAAGGAAGACGTGATCCCGACGCTGGAGGAAGTCTCGGGCGTGAATTTCGACATCGACCGCCTGCGCGAATATCTGAAGAAATCCGCCCGGGCCGAGGACGATCTGGTGGCCGTGCTGCAAAGCGCCAAGCACAAGCCCAGCCCGATCGACGCCTATTTCGGCGGCATCTACTATATCGGCCCGATCTTCGGCGCCTTTCGCGGCACGGATGACGCGATCGAATACTACAAGTTCCTGCGCCGCGAGGTGGAAGAGCGCATCGCCAAGGGGCTCGGCCCGATCACGCCCGACGGCACCATGGAGGGCGAGAAATACCGCCTCGTGGTTGAAGGCCCGCCCAATTACACCTCCTTCCGTCAGTTCTGGAAGATGTTCTACGAGGAAGGCGCGACCGTGGTCGCCTCGTCCTACACCAAGGTCGGCGGCACCTATGATTTCGGCTTCCGCCATGACCCGGAGCGCCCGCTCGAGAGCCTCGCCGAATACTGCCTGAACGTCTATACGAACCGCTCCTTGCCCATGCGCATCGACATGCTGGTGAACTACATCAACGAATACGAGGCCGACGGGCTGCTGATCAATTCGATCAAGTCGTGCAATTCGTTCTCGGCAGGCCAGCTTTTGATCATGCGCGAGGTGGAAAAGCGCACCGGCAAGCCCGCGGCCTTCATCGAGACCGATCTGGTGGATCCGCGCTATTTCTCGGCCGCGAACGTGAAGAACCGGCTCGAGAGCTACTTCCAGATGGTCGAACAGAAACGTTCTGGGAAAGGAGCGGCGGCATGAGCGCGATGAAGACCTTTGTCGGCATTGATCTGGGCTCCACCACCACCAAGGCGGTGCTGCTCGACGAAGACGGCCAGGTGCTGGGGCGCGGCATCACCAATTCGCGCTCCAATTACGACACCGCCTGCCGGGTGGCCCAGCAGGAGGCGCTGGTGGATGCGCGCTTCACCCTGTTTCGCCGCCAGTTCGGCTCCGATCAGGCGCTGAGCGAGGAGGCCGAGGCCTTTCTCGACGCGCTGGAGCAGAATTTCCGCCTTGAGCAATACCTCGAGCAGCTTGCCGACCTCGAAGAGACCTGCACCCGTCTGGTGCGCGGCGAGCGCTTTGCAAAGACTGGCGACGGGCTCAAGGCGGCGCTGGCCGAAATCTTCAGCCGCCTGCGCGCCGAGGCCCCGGCGCTTTACGGGCCGAATTCCACCCGCAAGTCGGATTTCTTCCGCGACATTGCCGGCTCGCGCTACATCAACCTTGCCGAAGAGGTGGCGCGCGAGATGGGGGTCGCCAATGACGCGCTGATCAACCTCTACGACAAGTCGATCATCGCGGTGGAGAACCGTCCGCCCTCGGGCTCGCTGGACGAGAAGTTCCGGCGCGCGCTGGAGCGGGTCACGTCCTCCGGCGAGGGGGTCACCGACGATCTGGCGCAAAAGGCGAAGAACGCGCTTGGCGTGGAGCTTGAAGATACATATCTGGTCGGCACCGGCTACGGGCGCGTCACCCTGCCCTTTTCCAAAGAGCATATCCGCTCCGAGATCCTCTGCCACGGGCTGGGGGCGCACATGATGTATCCCAAGACCCGCACCGTGCTCGATATCGGCGGGCAGGATACCAAGGGCATTCAGGTGGATGAAAACGGCATCGTCGAGAATTTCCAGATGAACGACCGCTGCGCCGCCGGCTGCGGCCGCTATCTGGGCTATATCGCCGACGAGATGAACATGGGCCTGCACGAGCTCGGGCCGCTGGCCATGAAGTCGTCGCGGCCTGCGCGGATCAACTCGACCTGCACCGTCTTTGCCGGCGCCGAGTTGCGCGACCGGCTGGCGCTGGGCGAGAAGCGCGAGGACATCCTCGCCGGCCTGCACCGCGCCATCATCCTGCGCGCCATCTCGATCCTGTCGCGCTCCGGCGGCGTGCAGGATCAGATGACCTTTACCGGCGGCGTGGCCAAGAACGAGGCCGCCGTGCGCGAACTCAAGAAGCTCATCCGCGAAAACTATGGTGACGTCACCATCAATATCGACCCGGATTCGATCTATACCGGCTCGCTGGGTGCGGCGGAATTCGCCCGCCGCGCCGCCGAGGGGCGCATGGAAGGAGTGGAAGCATGACACTGGCAGCAGGCATTGACCTGGGGACCGGCGCGGTCAAGGCGGCGATCTTCCGGGTCGGGGACGGCAAGGAAGAATGGCTCTCCAGGGCCACCCTGCGCATCCGCAGCCGCGACCCGATGCAGCTTTCGCGCGAGGCCTTCGACCAGGTGCTGGAGGAAGCGGGGCTCAAGGAGAGCGACATCGACTATATCGCCACCACCGGCGAGGGCGAGAGCCTCGAGTGGCATACCGGCCATTTCTACTCCATGACCAGCCACGCCCGCGGCGCGCGTTATCTCGAGCCCCGCGCCGGCGCCATTCTCGATTGCGGCGCCCTGCATGGTCGCGCCATGATCATGGACGAGAAGGGCAAGGTCATCAATTACAAGATGACCAGCCAATGCGCCTCGGGCTCCGGCCAGTTCCTCGAAAACATCGCCCGCTATCTGGGCATCGCCCAGGACGAGATCGGCGCGCTTTCGATGCAGGCCGACGACCCGGAGGAAGTCAGCTCGATCTGCGCCGTTCTGGCCGAGACCGACGTGATCAACATGGTCAGCCGCGGCATCACCGCGCCCAATATCCTCAAGGGTATCCACCTGTCCATGGCCGGCCGGCTCGCCCGCCTGCTCAAGGCGATCGGCGTCAGGAACGACGTGGTGATGATGACCGGGGGGCTCGCCACCGACGAGGGGCTCTGCGAGGCCCTGCGCGAGAAGCTCGCAGCACTCAGGGGAGTCGATGCCGAAGTGGTCAACCACCCCGACAGCATCTATGCCGGCGCCATCGGCGCGGCGCTCTGGGGGGCGTTCCGGTTTGACAAGCTGGCCGCTACCGGACAAGTCCTGGAAGCATCCTGAAGGAGAGAAAAATGGCCCTGATGATCGTTGACCCCTGCACTGCCTGCGACGCCTGCGAGCCGGTCTGCCCGAACGAGGCGATCAGCCCGGGCGATCCCTACTATGTGATCGATCCGATGAAATGCACCGAATGCGTCGGCGCCGAGGACGAGCCGCAATGCCAGCTTGTCTGCCCCGAGGAGTGCATCGTGCCGAACCCGGACTGGGAAGAGAGCAGGGAAGAACTCCAGGCCAAATACGACGCGATGCAATAGGCACGGCCCTGCGGATCGGCGCCCGGCTCGGCCCGGGCGCCTTTCCTCACCCTTTCAGCTTGCGCACCAGCGCCAGGCGCTGCGCCGGGGCAAAGCCCATCGCCCCCAGATAGGTGATGAGGCTGGTATCGTCCCAGTTGATCTCGGTGCGAATGGTCTCGACGCGCAGCGTGGCGAGATTGGCGATCAGCTGCGCCATCAGCGCCCGGCCCACGCCCTGGCCCCGATAGCCCGGATCGACCCCGAGCGTGTCCATCTCGGCCTCGGTGCCGGTATGGCCGAACTCGCCGAAATCCACCCGCGCCATGATGAAGCCGACCGGGTAGCCCTCCATCTCGGCCACGAGCGAAACCCGCACTCCGCTTTCATGCAGCGTGTCGTGCATCTTGCGGCTGAGATAATCGCTGCGGTTGGCCCCGGTATTTTCGCGGTCAATGGCGATGATCTTGCCAAGGTCGCTCTCCCGCATCGACCGCACCAGCACCTTGTCATGGGAAAGCGCATCCGCCGCATCGCCCTCGGGCGAAGAGTAATCCGGCTCCGCATCCCACCGATCCTCGCGCGCGCTGCCCAGTTGCTGGACCATCGGCTCGGTGGTGCGGGTCAGGACCAGCCGCGGCGCGAGGGCAAAGCCGGCCTTGGCCAGAAAGCCAGCCATCGGGCTGCCCCAGTCCACCTGGCTCGAAAGCGTGGTTACACCCTTGGCCGCAAGCACCCGCGCCACGTCACCCAGCAGCGCCTGCCCGTAGCCCTTTCGTCCATGAGCCGGATCCACCCCGATCGCATCCAGCGCCGCGCTGGCGCCGGGCTTGCCGAATTCGCCACTGACCAGCTTGGCAAAGGCAAAGCCCGCCAGCGTACCCCCTTCCTCGAGCCCCGAATAGACGAAATCCTTCGGCCGGCTGGTTGCCGCCGCCAGGCGCTTTTCGAAATAGCCACGCCGGGATATGCCCGTCGCCGCTTGGTCCATGGCGATGACCGCTTCCAGGTCGTTAGCGTTCAAGGGTCTGATATTGTGCATGATTTCCTCAGTGGGTGCCGGCATAGAGAGTGGAAAGCGCCATGTCCTCGTCATCGTCCAGCAGATCGTCGAGCGCCGGCAGCAGCGCCATTTCTTCCTTCTGGATATGCATCAGCATCCGCTCGATCAGCTCCCCGGCCAGAGCGCGAAACTGTCCCCAGCTCTCCGGGCCGAACCCCTCGCCCAGTGCTGCGCGGGCCATCCCCGCCACCTGCCGGCCCAGCGGCAGGAGCGCCGCGTGCTCGCCGCGCAAATGCTCGCCGATCGCCACGTCGCCCAGCTCCTCGAGCCGGGTGAAAAGCTCGTTTTCCTCAAAGGCAAAGTGGCCGTCGATCTCGTCCTGAATGGCGCCGGAAGCGGCCTTCAGCACCTTCTGCACCTGTGGATCGGCCACATCCGGCGCCCTCCTGCGGGCGCGGGCGAGCAGATCGTCCAGCCCCTCGATCACCTCGATCGTGGCCCGGTGATCCTCGTGCAACAGCTGCGCGGTACGGCGTGAAAACATCATGTCGCGGCCTCTTTCCTTAAAACAAGCATTACAATACCAAAATACCGAAATCAAGCCGCCCTTTCATCTTTCCATAAATACTCCCGCCGGAGGCTCCGATTTTTCGAGAGAAAAATCGCCCCGGCTCCCGGGCGCATGCCCGGCGAAAGACCCGTGGCCTTACTTCGCGGCCACCTCGGCGCGGCGCTCCTGCGCCCTCTTGCGCTTCTCGATCTGCATCAGCATGGTGGCCAGCGTGATCGAGCCATAGGTGGCATTGGCGATGTCGTTGATTTCCTTGGCCACGTCAAAGAGCGCCCATTCCTCGGGGTTGGCCTCTGACGGATCGGCGAGGCGGCATTTCACCTCGGTCTCCTCGAACAGGCTGATGATGTCATGGAGCGTCACCCGCCGCGCATTGCCGGTAAAGGAATAGCCCCCGCCCACGCCCCGGATCGACTGCACCAGGCCCGCACGCCCCAATGTCAGCAGAACCTTCGCGAGGTGATGCGCCGAGACGCGGTATTTCTCGCCGATTTCGGCGGTCGAGATCGACCGGTCCGGGTTGGCGGCCAGCTCGATCAGGGCGAGGATGGCGAGGCGGCTCGATTTTTGCAAAGCGTGCTCCTTGCAGGCGGTTACGGGGCGTCGTCCAGGTCGAGCTCCAGCTGGATATAGGGGCCGGCGACCATGCCTTCGGAGCGGAAGAAAGACATCAGCAGCCGGTCGTCGCGGCGCACCATGTTGCGCACCTTGCTGACCCCGGCAGCGCGGAATCGGGCGCAGATCTCGCGAAACAGGGCCTCGCCGATATGCTGCTCGCGCCGCTCCGGGTCCACCGAGACGGCAAAGACCCAGCCGCAGGGCTCCGAGCCGAATTCCCAGCCGCGCACCTCGCCGGCGATGAGCCCTGCCAGCTTCCCGCCGCTATCGGCCAGCAGAAAGAACCGCTTGTCCTGGCGTCGTGTGCCGAAGCGCTCGAAGATGTCGGCCCAGTAGTCAGGCTTGGCCTGGCCGGTCACCCGCGCATCGAGCCGTACCACGGCGGCGAGGTCATCCTCCGTGGCCCGGCGGATTTCCGGTGTGTCGTCCCGGGTATCTTGCGGTGGCTGGCCCATGAAGAGTCTATACCCTTTCCCATTTTCCAGTATAATGGTACCGGTTTATTGCTTTCTTCGTCAAGAAACCGCGCAGAACAGGGAGTAGCGCCGATGAGCCGGATCATCAAGCTTGAGGTCAATGGCCGCGAGGTCGAGGACCTCGTGCCCGACAACCTTCTGCTGGTCGATTACTTGCGCGAGCGGCTCGCCCTGACCGGCACCAAGATGGGCTGCGACGGTGGCGAATGCGGCGCCTGCACGGTGCTGATCGACGGGGTGGCCCGGCTCTCCTGCATCACTCTTGCCGCAGCGGCGGACGGGCGCGCGGTCGAGACCATCGAGGGCCAGGCGCCCGGCGGCAGGCTCTCGGCCCTCCAGCGCGCCTTTCACGAGCATCTCGGTACCCAGTGCGGCTACTGCACGCCGGGGATGATCATGGCCGCCGAGGCCCTTCTGCGCGCCAATCCCGACCCGAGCGAAGCAGAGATACGCGAAGCCCTGGGCGGCAATCTCTGCCGCTGCACCGGCTATGTGAAGATCATCCGCTCCGTCCGGGCCGCAGCGGAGGCGATGGCATGAAGGACCATTCCACCATCGGCCGCCCCGCCCCGCTGGTTGACGGGATCGAAAAGGTCACCGGCCGCGCCCGCTACACCGCCGACCTCGCCGACCGCGACACGCTGACCGCCCGCATCCTGCGCAGCCCCGTGGCGCATGGGCGCATCGTCCGGCTCGATACTTCCCGCGCCGAAGCCCTGCCGGGCGTCCTCGCCGTGGTCACCGGCGCCGATTGCGACGTGCCCTATGGCGTGATCCCCATTGCGCAGAACGAATTTCCCCTCGCCCGCGACAAGGTCCGCTACCGTGGCGAGCCCGTCGCCGCCGTGGCCGCCGTGGACGCCGGCACCGCCGAGGCCGCCCTCGCGCTGATCGCGCTCGAGATCGACCCGCTCCCGGCCCATGCCACCGCCGCCGAGGCCCGCGCGCCCGACGCCGCGCTTCTGCATGACGACAAGCCCGGCAATATCGAGCGCGAGGTGCATCATGAATTCGGCTCCGTCGAGGCGGGCTTTGCCGAGGCCGACCTGATCCGCGACGAGACCTTCTCCTGCGCCGAGGTCCACCACGCGATGATGGAGCCCAATGCCACGCTGGCCGAATACGACCCCGAGCGCGCCCGCCTGACGCTGCACAGCTGCACCCAGGTTCCCTTTTACGTTCACCTCGCCGTGGCCCGCTGCCTGAAGATGGACACTTCCCGCATCCGCGTGGTCAAGCCCTTTGTCGGCGGCGGGTTCGGCCACCGCACCGAGACGCTGAACTTCGAGATCATCGCCGCCCTGCTGGCGCGCAAGGCCGGGGGCAAGGTGCTGCTGCGGCTCAGCCGCGAAGAGACCTTCCTCACCCATCGCGGTCGCCCGCAGACCGATGTGCGGCTCAAAATCGGCATGAAGCGCGACGGCACCCTCACCGCCGTCGAGGCCGAAGCGGTGATGGCCGGGGGCGCCTATGCGGGCTACGGGCTGGTCACGATCCTCTATGCCGGCGCGCTGATCCACGGCCTCTATGCCATTGAAAACGTGAAATATGACGGCTACCGCGTCTATACCAACACACCCCCCTGCGGGGCCATGCGCGGCCATGGCACGGTGGACATGCGCCACGCCTTCGAATGCCTGCTCGACCGCATGGCCCGCGAGCTCGGCCTCGATCCTTTCGATCTGCGCCGGGCCAATCTGCTCGAAGCGCCGACCTTCACCGCCAACGGGCTGATGGTCAATTCCTACGGCCTGCCCGAGGCGCTGGATCGGGTCGAGACCGCTTCCGGCTGGACTGAGCGGCGCGGCAAGCTGCCCCGCGGCAGGGGGCTCGGCATGGCCTGCAGTCACTATGTCTCGGGCGCCGCCAAGCCGGTGCACTGGACCGGCGAGCCGCATGCGGTGGTGCAGATGCGGCTGGAGTTCGATGGGGCGGTGACGGTGCTCACCGGCGCTTCCGATATCGGCCAGGGCTCTTCGACCATCGTTGCGCTGGCCGCCGCCGAGGTGCTGGGCATCGACATGGCCCGCGTGCGCGTGGTGGCCAATGACAGCGAGGTCACGCCCAAGGATAACGGCTCCTATTCCTCGCGCGTCACCTTCATGGTCGGCAATGCGGCGATCGAGGCGGCGCGCGCCCTGCGCGAAAAGCTGATCCTCGCCGCCGCCGAGAAGCTCGAGGCGGACCCGGTCGATGTGGTCTGCGAGGGCGAGAGCTTCTTCATCCCCGGCGCGGCGCAGTCCGAACTGCCCTGGCAGGAGGTGGTCTATGCGGCGCTGGCCAGGGAGGGCACGCTCACCGAAAAGGGCACCTTCCGCACCCCCGAAAAGGCCCAGGGCGGCAAGCATCGCGGCGGCGCGGTGGGCTCGACCATGGGCTTTTCCTATGGCGCGCAGGTGGTCGAGGTGAGCGTGGACGAGGCCACCGGCCAGATCACCGTGGAGCAGGTCTGGAGCGCGCTGGACGTGGGCTATGCGATCAATCCGCTCGCCGTCGAGGGCCAGATAGAAGGCTCGGTCTGGATGGGCATGGCCCAGGCGATGAGCGAGGAGACCGCCTGGCGCGACGGCCTGCATGCCCATGCCAACATGCTCGACTACCGCTTTCCCACCATCGCCGAGAGCCCGCCGGTGGAGGTGCATATCGTCGAGAGCATCGACCCGCTCGGCCCCTTCGGCGCCAAGGAGGCGGGCGAGGGCGCGCTGTCGGGCTTCCCGCCGGCGCTGGTCAATGCGGTGGCCGACGCGCTGGGGCTTGACGTGAATTTCCTCCCGGTCACGCCCGACCGCCTGCTGGAGGCGCTGATCAAGTGGCGGCGCGCGCAGAAGCGCGCGGGAGGTGCGTCATGAGCGAGCTTCTACCCGATTTCACCCTGATCCGGCCCGCGACCGTGGCCGAGGCCGTGGCCGCGCTGGCCCGGGAGCGCGCGCAGGTCCTTGCCGGCGGGACCGACAAGCTGGTGCAGCTGCGCCGGGGGCTGGCGGTGCCGGATGTGCTGGTGGATATCGGCGCGATCAGCGAGATGCAGGGGATCGCGGCCGAGGGCGCGGGCCTGCGCATCGGCGCGGCGGTGACGCTGGCAAGCCTTGCGCACGATCCGCTCGCACGCGCCTATGCCAGCGTCACCGAGGCCGCCGCCTCCGTCGCCGCGCCGGGGCATCGGGCGGTGGCGACGATTGGCGGCAATCTCTGCCTCGACACCCGCTGCCTTTACTACAACCAGAGCCATTGGTGGCGGCAGAGCAATGATTTCTGCCTGAAATATCAAGGAACTGTCTGCCATGTGGCGCCACGGGGCAATCGCTGCCGCGCGGCCTTTTCCGGGGATCTTGCGCCCGCGCTCATGGTCCATGGGGCGACGCTCGAGATCGCCGGGCCGGAGGGCAGGCGCCATGTACCGCTGGCGGCGTTTTACGTCGAGGACGGCGCTGCCTTCCTCACGCTCGCGCCGGGCGAATTGCTTGTGGCCATTCACCTGCCTGCGCCCGCCGGGCCCTCGGTCTATGCCAAGCTGCGTGTTCGCAAGTCGATCGACTTTCCGCTGGCCGGGGTGGCGCTGGCGCGTACCGAGCGTGGCTATGACATTGCGCTAACCGGCACCAATTCCTGCCCGAAAATGGTGGAGTTCGATGTGCCGTTTTCGCCGGATGACGCCTATTTCACCGCGCTGGAAAAGGCGGTGCAAAAGGCCGCCTCGCCCCAGCGCACCACCACCATCCAGCCCCATTACCGCCGCCTCGCCATTGCCGCGCTGGCGGCGCGCAAGGCGCGGGCGCTGGCATGAGCGACCTGCCCGGCAAGTTCTGGCGCGAAGGAAGCGTCTGGCATGTGGACACCCGCGGCCTGCCCCCGCCCGAGCCGATGGTGGCGATTCTCTGGCATGTGGAGAATACACCGGGGCCGATCATCGCCCATATGGACCGCGATCCGGTGCATCTCTACCCGGAGCTTGCCGAGCGCGGCTGGCATGGGGAACTGGTCGCCGAAGCCCCCGGCGACACCCGCCTGATCCTGAGGCCCGCGCGATGAGCATGGCCACGTCCTTTCTCGGCGGCGCAAAGGACCGGCTCCTGCCCGCCTCGATCCCTTTCCGCTTTTTCCTCGCCGCGGCGCTGTTTCACGTCGCCGCCTGGGCCGAGCTTCTGCTGGGCGCGGGGGAGCTTCCCGGCTGGGCCGGCGGCCCCGGCCCGGTGCTCGCAGCCCTGCACCTGGCCACGCTCGGGGTCTTTGCCATGACCGCCATGGGGGCGAGCTACCAGCTGTTGCCCGTCGTGACCCGCGCGGCGCTGGCCAGCACATGGCCCGCGCGCGGCTCCTTCTGGCTGGCGGCGCCGGGGGTGCTGCTGCTGACCTGGGGGATGGAGGCGGGGCTGGTCGCGCATATGCAGATCGGGGCGGCCATGACCGGCGCGGGGCTTTTGCTCTTTGCCGGGCTGACGGCGGTCAACCTGGCGCGGGCGGGCTCGGTGGCGGTGATCGCGGCGCATGGCTGGGCGGCACTGGGCGCGGTACTGGTGCTGGCGGGGCTGGGTCTGACGCTGGTCTGGGACTTCGCCGGCGGCTTCCTTGCCGATCGTGAAGGGCTCGCGCGGCTGCACATGGTCTGGGCGGTGTTCGGCTTCATGGGGCTGCTGGTGGCGGGGTTTTCCATGGTGCTGGTGCCGATGTTCGTGCTCTCGCGCAGCCTGCCCGCGCGGCCGGGCTGGGCGGGGCTGGCGATGGGGCTCGCGGGGCTGGCGGCGGCGAGTGCGGGGCTCTGGTGGGTGGCGCTCGCCGGGGCCGGAGGCGCGGCGGCGGCGCATCTGTGGCTGATGCGCCATGCCGAGCGGAATTCAATGCGCCGCCGGCTGGGGCTTTCCTTTGCCCTGCTGCGCGGAGGGCGCTACATTTTGTTGATTGCCCTGGCCGTAACCGCAGTATTCTGGGCCACGGCTCCGATCCCGAACGCCCCCACGCTGATCGGCTTCCTGCTCGTCGCGGGCTGGCTCCTGACCTTCCTCATGGCTGTATTGCAGCGGATCATGCCATTCCTCGCCTCGATGCACGCTTCGGGCGCTTCCGGCCTGCCGCTCCTGATCTCGGAACTCACCGCCGAAACCCCGCTCAGGATCCACGCCTTTACCCATTTCGCCGCCATTGTCCTGATCGCGGCGGGGATCGTGCTGAGCGATACGCTGGTGATTCGCCTCGGCGCGACAAGCGGGCTCGTCGGCGCGCTGGCCTTTGCCGCCTTTGCGGTGAACGTGGCGCTGAAGCTGCGCAAGGCGCAGAAGGCCAGCCGCGACATCAGGCGCGGCAAGAGGGTCGAACGCCGGGGGTAGCCTATTTCCCGGCGGCGCGCTGATAGGCCGGGCGCTGCGAAAGGCGCTTGCCGTAGGCCTTGAAATCATCGAGCAGGGGGAATTTCGACAGCATCGCCCAGGGTACGCAATGGGCGGCGATGATGTCGGGCACGGTCATGCGCTCGCCCATCAGGTATGGCCCCTCGCCCATCCGCTCGAGCAGCACGGACTGCGAGCGCTCGAACTCCCATTTCAGCGAATCCTTCACCGCCGGCACCCGCTTTTCCTCCGGCAGTACGAAGGAGTGGCGCGCGGCGGTCCAGAGCACGGCATCCATCTCGTCCAGCACGAAATGGGTAAAGGCATCCTGATGCGCGCGCTCGAGCGTACCGGCGGGGTAGGTCATGGTGCCGCTTTCGGCCCCGTGTCGGTCGGCGAGGAAGGTGATGATCGCGGTCGAATCGATCACCGGCGCGCCATCGACCAGCAGCACCGGGGCCTTGCCGGTGGGGTTGTGCTTGAGCAACGCATCCGAGCGCGGCGCGGCATCGTGGTGCATGTATTCCAGCCCCAGTTCCTCGAGCATCCACAGCACCCGGAAGGCGCGGGTCTGCCGCGCGCCGATCACTTCATGCATCTACCTTCCTCCCATCATTGCCAGCCGGATCAATGCCCGCTCCATCAGTGCCATTTGCGGCGCGGTATCGGCGGAGCGCAGTTGCAGGTCGGTATCGACCAGCAGCCTGAGGGCGCGTTCGAGTCGGGCCGTGCCCCATTTGCCCGCCTGCCGCACCATGCGGTCGCGAGACTTGAAATGCACCGGCGGGCGGGCGCGGGCGATCCCCTGCGACGGGCCGGCCGGGTCGCTTGCCGCGGCGAACAGGGTGCGAAAGTGGCGGCTGGCGGCGATGCAGAGGCTCACCGGGCTCACGCCCTGCGCGGCAAGGCGGGCGAGCACCGGGCCGATCTCGCCCGCGCGCCCCTCGGCAGTGGCGTGCAGCACTTCGTCAAGCCCGGCCCCGGTGGAGGCGGGCGAGAGGGCGGAGACGTCTTCGGGGCTGAGCGGCGTGTCGTCGCCGATCTTGTAAAGCGCCAGCTTTTCAGTGGTTTGGCGCAAGTCTCCGGGGCCGATCGTACGCGAGAGCGCGACCAGATCGTCCAGCGCCTCGGGGCTCACCGCGCTGAGGCCCGCGCGCTTCAGCTCGGCTTCGATCTCGGCGCGCGAGGGCGGGTCGTCGTAGAGGCCAAGCGCGCGGCGGCCGGGCCTGCGCTCGAACAGCTTGCGCAGCGCCGAGCCCTTGCGCAGGGCACCGGCGGTGACCACCACCTGCGCGTCGCCCTCGCGCCATTCGTCGAGCGCCGGGGCGATCACCCTGGCGAGCGCGTCGGTCGCGTCCTCGACAAAAGCCACCCGCGGGCCGGGGAAGAAGCCCTGCGCCTTGATCGCATCGAGCAGCAGCGCGCCGTCCTTGCGCAGGTCGGCGGCGGGGATGCGGGTGAGGCGCATTTCGTCCTCGCCATTGGGGCCGATGATGCCGGCGATGATGTCCTGGCGCTTCAGCGCCACGCGCATGGCGTCGGCGCCGAAGATCAGCAGGGCGCTCTCCTTCATCCGGCCCGGTCCGCCGCGCCGGCGATGAGGCGGGTGGTGAGCAGATCGGCGAGCGCCACCATCAGCCGCTTATGCGCATCCTGCGCGCTGCTGGCAGTCGCAACCGTGGTGCCCTGCTGCGAGTAGGAGGTGAAGGAAGTGACCGAGCCCGATTGCACCACCTGCCCGGTGGCGTCTTCGGTCAGGGTGAAGGTGAGGGTGCCGAATAGCTGCTTGCGGGTGGTCTCGGCGCTGGCGGTGATGCCGGAAGCCTCTTCGTGGGTCTCGAGCCGGTAGCCAAGGGTGAAGCGAGTGGCCTCGGGCCGGCCGAGTCGTTCCTCGAGCCGCTTGACCAGTTCGTATTCGTCGCCCGTCTGAGGCGCCTCGACCTCGATCGCGCCGTTAAGCCCCCGCGCCGCGCCGCCCGGCCCGTAAACCGGGCTGAAGCCACAGGCGCCGAGCGCCAGCAGCGAGGTGAGGAACAGGCGGCGGTCAGATGACGACATTGACGATTCGCCCCGGGACAACGATCAGCTTCTTGGGCGCCTGCCCATCGAGCGCCCTTTCTACAGCCTGGTCCGCGAGCGCCAGTTTTTCAACCTCTTCGCGCGAAAGATCGCGGGCGACGGTGATTTCCGAGCGCCGCTTGCCGTTGATCTGGATCGGCAGGGTCACCGTATCTTCGACCAGCATCGCCGGGTCGGCCTCGGGCCAGGGGGCGCTTGCGATCAGCCCTTCGCCGCCCTGCCGGGCCCAGATTTCTTCGGCCAGATGCGGGGTGAAGGGGGCCATCAGCTGGGCCATGGTCCGCATCGCCTGGCGCTGGGTGTCGGCGCCGGCCTTGGATTTCTGCAAGGTATTGGTGAAAGCGTAGAGCCTGGCAATGGCGGCGTTGAAGCCGAAGCTCTCGATCGCCATGGTCACGTCATGGATGGTCTTGTGCATGGCGCGCAGCAGGTCTTCGTCGCCACTGCCCGCGCCTTCCATCCCGGCAATGCGCTCGCTCAGGCTCCAGACCCGGCCCAGATGCTTGTGCGCGGCCTCGGCGCCGGCGGCGGTCCATTCCACATCGCGCTCGGGCGGCGAATCGGACAGCACGAACCAGCGCGCGGTATCGGCGCCATAGCGCTCGACGATCCGCAGCGGATCGACCACGTTGTTCTTGGATTTCGACATCTTCGCCGACGGGATCACCTGCACCTCGTTGCCGCTCTCGCGCAGGAAGGCGCGGCCGTCGCGCAGCTCCACCTCTTCGGGGTAATGATAGACCGGGCGGCCATCCTCGCCCTCGCTCATGTAGATCGCATGGGTGACCATGCCCTGGGTGAACAGCGCGTCGAACGGCTCGACGCTCTTTGCCGGCAGGTGGCCGCATTCATGCATGGCGCGGGCGAAGAAGCGCGAATAGAGCAGGTGCAGGATCGCGTGTTCGATGCCGCCCACATACTGGTCCACGTTCATCCAGTAATCCACATCCTCGGCGCTGGTGGGCGTGGCGGCCCTGGGCGCGGTGAAGCGGGCGTAATACCACGACGAATCGACGAAAGTATCCATCGTGTCGGTCTCGCGCTGCGCGGGCTTGCCGCAGGCCGGGCAGGGCACGTCGCGCCAGGTGGGGTGGCGGTCGAGCGGGTTGCCGGGCTGGTCGAAGGTGACGTCGCGCGGCAGTTCGATGGGGAGGTTTTCCTTCTTCTCCGGCACCACGCCGCAGCTTTTGCAATGCACCACCGGGATCGGACAGCCCCAGAAGCGCTGGCGGGAGATGCCCCAGTCGCGCAGGCGATACTGGACCTTGCCCTTGCCCAGCCCGCGCGCTTCAAACCAGTCGATCGCGGCATTGATGCCCTCTTCGCCGGTGGCTTCCTCGAGGCCGGTGAAATGGTCGATATAGGCGACCTTTTCGCTCTTGGGCGGCACCAGTGCCTCGTTTTCCACCTCGACCGGCTGGCCGGGCAGGTAAAAGGCATTCTGCACCGGCAGGTCGTATTTGCGGGCAAAATCAAGGTCGCGCTGGTCATGGGCCGGGCAGCCGAATACCGCGCCGGTGCCGTAATCCATCAGCACGAAGTTCGCCACCCAGACCGGCAGATCGCGCGTATCATCCAGCGGATGGGCCACGCGAAGGCCGGTGTCATAGCCCAGCTTCTCGGCCTTTTCGATCGCTTCCTCGCTGGTGCCGCCCTTGCGACACTCGGCGATGAAGTCGGCAAGCGCCGGATCCTTCTCGGCAAGCTCGCGCGCCACCGGGTGATCCGGGGCAATGGCGATAAAGCTCGCGCCGCGCATCGTGTCGGGCCGGGTCGAATAGCAGACGATCTCGCCCGCTCCGTCCCGGCGCTGGAAGTAAAGCTCGATGCCGCGGCTCTTGCCGATCCAGTTGGCCTGCATCAGACGCACCTTTTCGGGCCAGTTCTCAAGCCCGTCGAGCGCCGCCAGCAGATCCTCGGCATAATCGCTGATGCGGAAGAACCACTGGGTCAGCTCGCGGCGCTCCACCTCGGCCCCGGAGCGCCAGCCGCGCCCGTCGATCACCTGTTCGTTGGCAAGCACGGTCATATCCACCGGGTCCCAGTTCACCATCGCGCTCTTGCGATAGACCAGCCCCTTTTCGAGAAAGTCGAGGAACATCGCCTGCTGCTGGCCGTAATATTCCGGGTCGCAAGTGGCAAATTCGCGGCTCCAGTCATGCGACCAGCCCATCGGCGCCATCTGCTCCTTCATCTCGGCGATATTGCCATAGGTGTGGTCGGCCGGATGCACCCCGGTGGCAATGGCGGCGTTTTCGGCGGGCAGGCCGAACGCATCCCAGCCCATCGGGTGCAGCACCGAGAAACCCCGCGCGGCCTTGTAGCGCGCCACCACGTCGCCCAGGGTGTAATTGCGCACATGGCCGATATGCAAGCGGCCGGACGGGTAGGGAAACATCTCCAGCACATAATATTTGGGCCGCTGCGGGTCGCGCTCGGCGCGGAAGATGCCGGCCTCCTGCCAGGCGGCCTGCCATTTGGGCTCGATCTCGGCGGGAATATAGCGTGCCATGGGGGGTCCTTCGAATGAAAACGCCGGGCTTGTCACCCGGCGTCATTGGTAATGCGATGCGATGCGCCGGTCTAGAGCCTGCCGTCGGCGATCCTGAGCTGCCGGGCGCGGGTGAGAATCGCATCCTCGATCGCCCGGGTCGCCTCGGTGCTGGCCGGCCCGGAGCGGGTCAGCAGCGCCACCCGCAGGGAGCGGGCATCCAGCGCCGGGTCGCTTATATATACGGTGGCCTTGTAGGCGCGCCCGCCGCCCGGGGGCTTGCCGTAGCCGAAGACGATGATCCCGGTAAAGGGATCGGCGGCCTCGAGCGGCAGGAAATTCAGCACGTCGAGGGAAGCATCCCAGAGATACTTGTTCACCTCGACGGTGGTGTTGGGATTCTCGGTGTTGCTGAACAGATCCCAGATCTTGCTGCCCTGGGGCTCGGGGCCGGTCTGCGCCTGGCTTCCCTGACTGCGCGTGTTTGCGCCCGACTTGCCGAACAGCCCGCCGCCGGTGGCGCAGGCGGACAGGCTCAGCAGGGAAAGCCCCATCAGTACAGCCCAGAAATATCGTCTGATCGCCATGATCCGGCCCCGCTCCTTGACTCATCACCTAACTACCCAAGCCCCATGATGCGCACAAGCGTTTTCCCGCCGGGGAAGCGATTTGCGGCGAAATGCGCGCCCCTGTCCCGAAAGCGTCGCGATTTCCGACTGTGGCAAAGCTGCATCATTTCGCCATGAGGTTTGCCCAGGCCGGCCCCGCCGCTTGCAATGTCCGGGCCGTTGGGGGAGACAGGGGCATACTCAATTCGGATTCCCTGAATTGAGGTGCACTTTGAGATAAACGAGGGAAAACGAAATGAAGAAGATCCTCCTTGCCACTTCGATCCTGGTCGGCACGGCCGGTGTGGCTGCTGCGGATGTCAGCATCTCCGGTGGCGCGCGCTTCGGCGTGATGATGAACACCGCCGGCGTCTGGTCCCTGACCAACCGCTTCACCCTGAACTTCGACGGTTCCGGCGAGACCGACGGCGGCCTGGCCTATGGTGGCCGTGTGCGCCTGCGCGCCACGAACTTCGGCGCTGCCGCCCTGTCCGGCGCCAATGCCTGGATCGAGAGCAACGGTCTGCGCCTGTCGGTCGGCAACGTGAACGGCGCCATCGAAATGATGCCGGGCCTCTACTCCAACGGCGTCGGCCTCACCGGCCTCGGCTGGAACGGCGTCTGGGCCAACCACAACACCTCCATGTGGGGCTGGCAGGCCTTCTCGTCCGCCGGTGCCGGCGTGCAGGGCATCGCCGTCGACTACTCCACCGGCGATCTGGGCGTGCACCTGTCCTACGACGTGACCAACACCCTGACCGCTCTGTCCGGTTCGTACTCCTTCGGCAACTGGACCGTTGCCGCCGGTATCCAGGAAGATGCCGCTGGCGCCACCATGCAGGACTTCGTCGTTCTGGGTGTGACCGGCTCGCTGGGTGACTTCGGCGTGAACGCGTCCTACGCTTCCTTCAACGCCGGCGCTGCCTACAAGTGGACCATCGGCGGCAAGTACAGCATGAACGACATCTCCGTGAATGCCTTCTACTCCGGCGAGGACGGCGGTGTTTCGTCCTACGGCATCGGCGCTGCCTACGACCTCGGCGGTGCGACCATCGCTGGTGGCGTTGCTCGCCTGAGCACCGCTGCCGGTCCGACCGCCGATCTGGGTATCCGCATCAGCTTCTGATCCTGACGGATCGGTTCACGGGAAGAGCGGGCCTTGCGCCCGCTCTTTTCTTTTGTGCATATCGGGGCAGACAAGAGTGAGGCCGCCGATGTCCCTTTCCGAGATCAAGTCCCGCATCGCCGCCGAAGAGGCCCGCACCGGCCGCGCGCCGGGCTCCACCACGCTGATCGCCGTTTCCAAGCTGCAGCCGCTCGAGCGGGTGGAGGCGGTGCTGGAGGAAGGCCACCGGGTCTTTGGCGAGAATCGCGTGCAGGAGACCGCTGGCAAGTGGCCCGCGCTCAGGGAGCGATTCGCAGGCGTAGAGCTGCACCTGATCGGCCCCTTGCAGTCCAACAAGACCCGCCAGGCCATGGCGCTGTTTGACGCCATCCACACGCTGGACCGTCCGAAACTTGCCCGCGCCATTGCCCGCATCGCCGACGAGACCGGCCACTGCCCGCGCCTGTTCGTGCAGGTGAATACCGGCGAGGAGCCGCAAAAGGCCGGGGTCGCGCCCGCCGATGCCGATGCGTTCATCGCAGAAGTGCGCGCGCTGGGCCTGCCGCTCGAGGGGCTGATGTGCATCCCGCCGGTGGACGAGGAGCCGAGCCTCCACTTCGCGCTCTTGGCCAAGATCGCCGCCCGCAATGGCCTTGCCGGCCTGTCGATGGGGATGAGCGGCGATTTCGAGCGCGCCATTGCCCAGGGGGCGACCCATGTGCGGGTGGGCAGCGCCATCTTTGGCGAAAGGGTGTATGATTAACCTGGGCGAATCAGAGGAGGGACGCTGACGAAAGGAGATGAGAATGCAGAAACTTGCACTTTCATTTGCTCTTCTGGCGCTTGGTTCCGCCCCGGCTCTGGCCGCGGACTTTACCTTCAGCTTCACTTGGGGCGATATTCCCCGCTGTACCAGCGGTCATCCGGGCCGGGTGCCGAGCCCGCGTTTCGTCGTCTCGGGCCTGCCGGAGGGGACCGATACGATCGTGTTTCGTCTGAAGGATCTGGACGCGCCGAATTACAACCATGGCGGCGGCAAGGTCCGTATCGACAGGGACGGGGTGATCCCCGCCGGTGCCTTCACCTACAAGAGCCCTTGCCCGCCGGGCGGTGTGCACAGATATGAATGGCGCGCCACGGCGAAGCACGGGACGAAGACCCTGGCCCGCGCCCGCGCCCGGCGCAATTACCCGGAATAGGCGCTGACAAAGATCCGGCTTTTTGGTGTCCAGCGGGCGAGGATCCAGGCGAGATCGGCGCGGGCAAAGGCGATGCAGCCGGCGGTGGGAAAGCGCGGCCGCCGCCAGAGGTGGACGAAGATCGCCGAGCCCGCGCCGGGGATGGCCTCGGGCCGGTTCCAGTCGGAAAACAGCACGATGTCATAGAGCGAATCGCTCCGGCGCAGGCGCTCGTGGCTGAAGGGGTGGGCATGGGCGCGGATGTGGCGATTATAGGCTGGGTCGCGCGGATCGTCGGACCAGAGGTCGCGGTGCCCCGCGGGGGCGAGCGGTGGACCGCCCGGCGCGATTGCCGGCGCGCGCAGCCGGTCGGCCCGATACATGCCGCCAATGAGCCGCCAGATGCCTGCGGGACTGGCCCCGTCGCCCTCGCGCTTCTGGGCGGTAATCCCGCCGCGTCCCAGAGCGCAGGGGATGCGCCGCCCCATGAACCGCGCGCCCCAGCGATTCACCACCATGTCGTGGCGTGACGGCCTCACAGCAGATGCCCGGACTTCTTCGCCTTGGTCGCCAGATAGGCACGGTTGTGCTCGCCGTGGCCGGCCAGCAGCGGCACCCGCTCCGCCACCTCGACCCCCTGCGCCTGCATCATGGCGACCTTTTTCGGATTGTTGGTCATCAGCCGCACGGCACCGAAACCCAGCGCCTTGAGGATGTCGGCGCCGATGCGAAAATCGCGCTCGTCATCCTCGAAGCCCAGCCGGTGATTGGCCTCCACCGTGTCAAAGCCCTGGTCCTGCAGCGAATAGGCGCGCATCTTGTTGGCAAGGCCGATCCCGCGCCCCTCCTGGTTGAGGTAGAGCAGCACGCCCGCGCCTTCGCGCCCCATCGCCTCGAGCGCGGCGTGCAGCTGCGGGCCGCAATCGCATTTGAGGCTGCCCAGCACATCGCCGGTAAAGCAGGCGCTGTGCAGGCGCGCGAGCACCGGCTTCTGGCGGTCGGGCCGGCCGATCTCCACCGCGTAATGTTCCTCGCCCCCGTCGGCGGGACGAAACACGCTGACCCGTCCCGCCTCGCTCACCGCCAGCGGCACCCGCGCGCCGACGACATGGGCGAGCGGGCTGCGCAGGGCCTGTTCGAGACCTTCGAGCGGCACCAGCGTAAGCCCGGCGCGCGCGGCAAGGGCTTCGCCTTCGCCGATCTCCACCACCAGTGCGGCGGGCAGAAGATGCGCCGACTTCGCCAGCGCCACCGCCGCCCGGGCAAAGCGCTCCTCGCCTCCGCGCAGGGTGGCCAGCGGGCCCTTGAGCGGCGTCATCAGGTCGCCGGACGGGTCCGCCAGCGCGGCGATCCAGTCGGGCCCCGCCGCTTCAGGCACCGCGATGCGGGCGACTTCGCTGCTGTAGGGGCGGGCCTTGAGCGTCTCGGCCCGGCGCGGGGTCACCGCCAGCACCAGCGCCCCCAGCGCGCGCATCTCCGCCAGCCGCGCCGCGCCCAGCGTCTCGGCCGCCGCCACCAGCGCGGCGCCGTCCTCGGAGGTCAGCGCCACCGGCACCCCCATGCGCAGGTCGGCACGGGCGCGGGCGATACGCTGGGATATGTCGGGGCCAAGGGTCATGTCGCTTCCGTTTTCCGCCCTACATAGGCCGGAATGTGGGAATTTGAAACATATCCCGCGATTTCGACACATGCGCGTGAGCCTTTGCCGCAAAACTTGCCAAAAGCAAGCATCCGGCACATCTCTGGGGCAGGACGGAGGAGAGGCGATGCCAAATGTCAAGAAGATCCTGCTGGTGGATGACGACGACGACCTGCGCGATGCACTAGCCGAACAGCTGGTGATGACCGAGGATTTCGACGTGTTCGAAGCGGCCAATGGCGTCGAGGCCATGCGCCGGGCCAGGGAAGCGCTCTATGACCTGGTGATTCTCGATGTGGGCCTGCCCGATACCGATGGCCGCGAACTGTGCCGGCTGATGCGCAAGCAGGGGGTGAAATGCCCGATCCTGATGCTGACCGGCCATGACAGCGATGCCGATACCATCCTCGGGCTCGATGCCGGGGCCAACGATTACGTGACCAAGCCGTTCAAGTTCCCGGTCCTGCTCGCACGCATCCGCGCCCAGCTGCGCCAGCACGAGCAGAGCGAAGATGCGGTGTTTCAGCTTGGTCCCTATACGTTCAAGCCGGCAATGAAGATGCTGATCACCGAAGACGAGCGCAAGATTCGCCTGACCGAGAAGGAAACCAATATCCTCAAGTTTCTCTACCGCGCCGGCGAAAGCGTGGTGGCGCGCGATGTGCTGCTGCACGAGGTCTGGGGCTATAATGCGGGCGTCACCACCCACACGCTGGAGACCCATATCTACCGCCTGCGCCAGAAGATCGAGCCCGATCCATCCAATGCGCGACTCCTTGTCACGGAGTCCGGGGGTTACAAACTGGTCGCGTAATCCCATATATTTGCATATCGTCATATTTTCGGCACAATTCGAAACTATGATGGATAATGACCGGGATTGTTTCCGGTTTCATCAGTTCCCCTGGTGCCGGGGTCATGGCACTACCTCCCTGTTGGACTGACCCGGCCTCGAGCCGGGTCTTTTTTATCCCTCGGCGCGGTCCCCCAGCAGATAGCGCGGCCCTGGCCCCTTGGCGCGTGCCCGGTCGCCAGGGTTGTAAAGCGCGCAGCGTTTCAGCGACAGACAGCCGCAACCGATGCACCCGTCAAGCTGGTCGCGCAGGCGCTCAAGCTCGGCAATGCGCGCGTCCAGGTCCGTGCGAAACATTTGCGACATGCGCGTCCAGTCGCGCCGGGTCGGCGTGCGCTCATCGGGCAGGCCGGCCAGAAGCTCTCCAATGCGCGCCAACGGGAACCCCAGCCGCTGGGCAATGGCGACAAAGCTCAGCCGCCGGATGTCAGAGCGCCGAAAACGCCTTTGCCCGCCGGCATTGCGCCCGGGGCGCACCAGCCCGAGCGTTTCATAATACCGGATGGCGGATACAGCCAGCCCGGTGCGCCGCGCCAGCATGCCGATGGAAATTTCTTTCTCAGCCACGATAATTCTCCTTGACCTCAAGTTAGCTTGAGCAATTACCAAGGATAAATCAGAAATGTAAGGAGAACAAAATGCTCGAACATGTCAATATCACGGTAGCCGATCCTGCCGCGACTGCGGACTGGCTCGGCCGGGTTTTCGGCTGGCACACGCGCTGGCACGGCGCTGCGCTGTCGGGCGGGACCACCTATCATGTGGGCGACGATGCAAGCTATGTGGCGCTCTACTGCCCGGCGACACCGCTCCGGGATGGCAGCTCGAGCTATGAAACGCGCGCCGCGCTCAACCATGTGGGCGTGGTGGTGGACGACCTGGACGCGACCGAGGCGCGGGTGGTCGCCGAGGGCTTCGTGCCGGTCGATCACGGCGATTACGAACCCGGTCGCCGGTTCTATTTCCGCGACCACGACAATGTGGAGTGGGAAGTGGTCAGCTACGCTTGAGCCGCAGGGGTGTAGGGCCTAGAACAGGCGGACCCAACAGGAGCCCGCCATGCCCTTCACCCTTGCCACCTGGAATATCAACTCGGTCCGCCTGCGCGAAAACCTGGTGCAAAAGCTGCTCCGTGAAGAAGCGCCGGACGTGCTCTGCCTGCAGGAATGCAAGAGCCCGGTGGACAGGATCCCGACCGAAGGCTTTGCCGCGCTGGGTTACCGCCACATGATCGCCAACGGGCAGAAGGGCTATAATGGCGTCGCCATCCTGTCGCGCCTGCCGATCCGCGAGGTGGCGCGGCACGATTTCGCCGCGCTGGGGCACGCGCGCCATATCGCCGGGCAGCTTGATAACGGCGTGGTGATCCACAATTTCTATGTGCCTGCCGGGGGCGACAAGCCAGACCGGGAGGTAAACGAGAAATTCGGCCAGAAGCTCGATTATCTGACCGAGATGCGCGACCATTTCGCCGCCGAGCGCCCGGAGCGGGCCATCCTCGTGGGCGATCTCAATATCGCCCCACGCGAAGATGACGTCTGGAGCCACAAGCAATTGCTCAAGGTGGTGAGCCACACGCCGATCGAGGTGGAGCATCTGGCCGAGGTGCAGGAGGCGGGCGGCTGGGTTGATATCACCCGCAAGGACATCCCCGAAGGCAGGCTCTACACCTGGTGGTCCTACCGCTCGCCGGACTGGGACCGCGCCGACAAGGGGCGCCGGCTCGACCATGTCTGGGCCAGCCCGGACATCGCCGCTTCCGGGCATGGCTCGCGGGTGCTGCGGGCTGCGCGCGGCTGGGAGAAGCCGAGCGACCACGCCCCGCTTTTCGCCAGCTTCGATCTCTGAGTTACCCGGCCCGGTCGTCGGGGCCGGACAGAGCGAACCGGGCGGCGGCGCGTCCGGCATGGCGGCCGGTGGCGAGGCAGGCGGTGAGCAGGTAGCCGCCGGTCGGGGCCTCCCAGTCGAGCATTTCGCCGGCCACGAAGGTGCCGGGCAGGGCGGCGAGCATCAGGCCCTCGGTGAGGCCCGAGAAGGCCACGCCCCCGGCGGTGGAGATCGCCTCGGCAAGCGGGCGCAGGCCCTGGTGGCGGACCGGCAGGTTTTTCAGCAGTCGGGCGAGGGCCGCGCCCCGGGGCAGGGGGCGGGCGCATTCGTTGAGCAGGGCGAGGCGGGGCTTGTCCAGGCGCAGGGTCTTGCGCAGGTGGTTGGTCAGGCTGGCCTTGCCGCGCGGGCGGCTGAGGCGGGCGGTGACCTCGGCGAGGGTGAGATCAGGCAGCAGGTCTAGATGGAGCACCGCCCCCTCGCGCACGGCTTTAGAGACCGCATAGATCGCGCTGCCCTCCAGCCCGTGGCGGGAGATGACGAATTCGCCGCGCACGGAAAAGTTGACAGCTGTCAACTTTGCAACCTTGACGGGTGCCCCGAACAGCGGGCGCATGTGCTCCGACCAGTCCACGCCGAGCCCCGCATTGGCCGGCGCAAGCGGGGTGATCGCCACGCCGCGGGCGCCGAGGATTTCGACCCATTCGCCGCTGCTGCCAAGGCGCGGCCAGCTGGCCCCGCCCAGCGCCAGCACGCTCACATCGGGCTTCACCACCTGCCGCCCCTCGGGCGTGTCGAAGGTCATCGCCGCCCCCTCCCAGCCGCGCCAGCGCCAGCGGGTCATGAGGCGCACGCCCTGCATCCGGCCAAGCCAGGCGCGCAGCAGGGGCGAGGCCTTCATCTCGCGCGGAAAGACGCGGTCCGACGTGCCGGCAAAGGTCTCGACCCCCAGCCCGCGCGCCCATGCGCGCACCTGTTCGGGGCCGAAGCGGGCGACGATCTCGCGGATCGGCGCGCGGTCGTAAGCGGCGAGGAAATCGGCGAGCGGCTCGTCCTTGGTGAGGTTCAGCCCGCTTTTTCCGGCCATGAGCAGCTTGCGCCCGGGGCTGGGCATGGCCTCGGCAATGGTGACCGCAAGCCCGGTTCGCGCCAGTTCTTCGGCGGCCATCAGGCCGGCGGGGCCGGCGCCGATCACCAGCGCCTGTTTCACCAGAGCAGCCCGCCCCGGGCCATTTCCCGGCCTTGCCGGGCATGGCCCAATGCCGCGGCAGCGATTTCCGGCTGTGCTGACATGTGCACCCTCTGCAGCTTGCGCGGCCGATCTGCCACGGAACCGGCGCGCGGGCAAGCGCCTGGGGGGTCAGGACAGGAGCGAGCGGATCGCGGCGGCGTGTTCGGGGTTGGCGGCGAGCGTGTCGGCGGCCAGCGCGCGGGCGGTGGCGAGCAGGTCGCGGGGCGAGACGATGCGCTCGATCAGTCCCCAGGAAAGCGCCTCTTCGGCGGTGATCTTCTGCCCGGCCATGAGGATCATCCTGGCCCGCGCCGGGCCGATCAGCGCCGCCAGGCGCCCCGGGTCCGAAGGCTGAGGCAGGAAGCCGAGCTTCATCACCGGGTAGAAAAATCTGGCGCCGGGGACAGCGATACGCAGGTCACAGGCCAGCGCCATGCCGAAGGCGCCGCCGGCGAGCGTGCCGTTTAGCGCGGCGATGCTGAGATATGGCGCGCGGGCCAGCGCGCCGGAGAGGCGCTCCCAGACCGGATCGGTGGCAAGGCCCTCGCGCGCGGCGGCAAGGTCCATCCCGGCGGAAAAGACCTCGCCCGTCCCGGTCAGGATCAGCGCCCGCGCCTCGCCCGCCGCCGCCTCGGCGATGTCGGCAAGGCGGGTGAGCATTTCGCGGGTCAGCGCATTGGCCTTGTCGGGGCGCTCCAGCGTGACCAGCCACAGCGCGCCCTCCCGCTCGAGCCGGATCATGCGCCGACCCCCACGCGGCGGCGGATCTCTTCCTCGCGCAGGGAGATTTCCTGACCGAGAAACGCATTCGCATCCGCGCCGCACATCCAGACCAGCGCCTCTGCCACCCATTCGGGCGGGATATGGTCGCTCCAGTCCAGAGCGGCGACCGGGTTGATCCCGGATGCCTTGATCTCGCGCTGCATCTCGGTGGCCACCGTCCCGGGCGAAAGGCTCATCACCCGGATCCCCCGCCCGGATTCTTCGAGATGCAGGCAACGGGTGAGCATGTGCACCCCGGCCTTGGACGCGCAGTAATGGGCCCAGCCCTCGAGCGGGCGATGAGCGGCGCCAGAGCCGATATTCAGGATCGTCCCGCCGCCCTGGGCACGCATCTGCCCCAGCACCGCGCGCGCCATGTGATAGACGCCCTTGAGGTTCACGTCGATCACGCGGCCCCAGGCGGCGGGGTCCGAATCGGCCAGCGGGCCGATCGGCTCGATGACGCCGGCATTGTTCACCAGCACATCCACCCGGCCGAAGGTCTTGACCGCTTGCGCCACCGCCGCCGCGCATTGGCCCCAGTCGGCCACGTCGCAGGGAATCGCCAGCGCCCGGGTGCCGATTTCTCCGGCGATGCGGGCGATTTCGCCGCCGCTGCGCGCCAGCAGCGCCACATTCGCCCCCCGCTCGGCGAAAATCCGCGCAGCCGCCTCGCCGATCCCCCGGCTGGCCCCGGTAATGATGACGGTCTGTTCCCCAAGGTCGGCAATGTCAGCCATGTTCCCCCATGCCCTTTCTTGTCTCCACAGCGGATACAGGAAAATGCCGTGAAAGACGTGTCCTGATCCCGCTCTTGATCCCGCCGCGGCTCCGAGTCATTGTATTGTGCACGAGATTAACAGGAAAAGGTTTGTCATGAACACCAGATATTCCTTGGGCAGTAGCGCCCTGATCGCTGCATTATTTGCCAGTACCGCCAGCCTTGCCGAAGTCACCCCCCGGCAGGTATGGGACAACTGGCGTGGTTACATGGAGCGTAACGGCTACAGCGTCAGCGCCACCGAAACCGCGGATGGCGGCAGCCTGGATGTCCGGGGGCTGCGCATGACCATGCGGATACCGGAGGGCGAGGGCTCGGTTGCGATTACCATGGAGGGGATGCGCTTCGTCGATAATGGCGATGGCACGGTTTCCATCGTCATGCCGGATTCGTCCCAAATCGGGGTCCAGGCGCTCCCGGAAAAAGGCGAAATGGTGCAGGTGACCTTCACCTACAGCCAGCCGGGCATGAAGATGACGGTCGCAGGCACGCCCGAAGACATGAAATACGAGTTCTCCGGTGACGAGGTCTCCCTGGCGCTCAGCTCCCTGGATATCGGCGGCGAGCCGCTGGATATCGTCAAGTTTCAGATGGGCCTGTCGGGCCTGTCCGGGGACGGGCGTATCCGGAGCGGCAATCTGCAGATCGTCGAGCAGAGCATGATCGCCAGCGGCGGGATGCGCTACGAATTCTCCGCCAGCGAGCCAGGGGGGGACGGCTTCTTCGTGCTCCGCGGCCGCAATTCGCGGATAAGTCTGTCGGGCACGGTAGCCCTGCCCATGGACTATGACCCCAATGACATGCTCGCCGCTTTCCGCAACGGCTTCGCCGTCGAGGGCAGCATGGGATTCGGTGCGGGGGCGAGCGAGTTTTCCTTCAGGGATGGCGAGGAGAACGCTTCCGGCTCCACCTCGACCGGGGGCAGCAGCTTCTCCTTTGCCATGGATGCGGATAAGCTCGCCTATACTACCAGCCTGCAGGAGCTCAAGGCCTTCCTCACGGGCTCCGAGATCCCGATCCCGGTCAGCTTTTCCACCGGAGAGCTGGCAGTGGAATTCGCCATGCCGGTCTCCAGGTCCGACATGCCCGGCGATTTCGTCACGCTGTTCAAGCTGGTGGATTTCGCACCGGATGACATGATCTGGGGCATCATCGACCCGACCGGCACCCTGCCGCATGACCCGGCAACCCTGATCATTGATCTGGCCGGGAAGGCCAACTGGCTGCTCGATATCCTCGATCCGGCCAATGTCGCCGCCTTTGACGGTGCGGAGATCCCCTTTGCGCTGCAGAACCTGACGCTCAACCAGCTTCGGGTCAGCGCCGCGGGTGCCGAACTGACCGGCACCGGCAGCTTCATCTTCAACAATGACGACCTGGAGACCTTCGACGGGATGCCCGCGCCCGACGGCTCCGTGGACCTGAAGCTGACCGGGGCCAATGGGCTGATGGACACGCTGGTCTCCATGGGACTGATGAGCGAGGACGATGCCATGGGTGCGCGCATGATGCTGGGTCTGTTCGGCCGCCCGGGGCCGGGCGAGGACGAGGTGCTTTCGACCATCGAGATCCGGTCCGACGGCCAGATCCTCGCCAATGGCCAGCGCCTGCAGTAAGCGCGGCGACAAACGCATCAGCTGAAGGATCGGGGTCGCGGGGGAACTCGCGGCCCTTTCTCTTGCGCCCGTCCCCGCGGCGCATTACCTCTTGCGCCAGCAGGAAAGGGCTCCGCATGACCGACACCCCGGAAAATCTCGCCGGCGCGCTGCTGGAAGCGGCCAAAAGAGCCGGAGCAGATGCGGCCGACTGTCTGGTGGTGCAGGGCACGTCGCTCTCCATCGACGTGCGGGGGGGCAGGCTCGAACATGCCGAGCGCGCCGAGGGAATCGACCTGGGCCTGCGGGTGATGATCGGCCAGCGCCAGGCGGTGGTGAGCGCTTCCGATGGCGCCCCCGGAACCATAACCGCCATGGCCGAGCGTGCCGTGGCCATGGCGCACGAAGCGCCGGAGGACCCCCATATCGGCCTCGCCGATCCTGCACAGCTGGCCCGCGACTGGGATGTGGCGGCGCTGGAGCTCGCCGATCCGGCACCCGAACCGGCCCCGGCGGCGCTCGAGGAGGACGCGCGGCGGGCGGAGGATGCGGCGCTGTCGGTTCCCGGTGTCACCCAGGTCCAGGAAGCCAGCGCCGGCTATGGCCGCGACGTGATCCATCTGGCCGCCAGCAACGGTTTCTCCGGCGGTTATGCGCGCAGCTCGCGCAGCACCCATGTGGTGGCGATTTCGGGCGAAGGCGCCGCGATGGAGCGCGACTACAAGAGCGAAACGCGCACCTTCCAGGCCGACCTGCCCGCGCCCGAGGAGATCGGTCGCGAGGCCGGCAGGCGCGCCGCTGCCCGGACAGGCGCGCGCCAGCCGCCCACCGGCAGCTTTCCTGTTCTGTTCGATCGGCGGGTTTCTTCCTCGCTGATCGGTCATCTTCTCAATGCAATCAACGGTGCCACCATCACGCGCGGCAGCTCCTGGCTGCGCGATGCGCTGGGCGAGCGCATCCTGCCGGAAGGCCTGTCGCTGATCGAGGAGCCGCTGCGCCCGCGCATCTCCGCCTCCCGGCCCTTTGACGCCGAAGGCCTGCCCACGGCGGAGCGCCTGATCATCGACCGAGGTGTGCTGACCGGCTGGGTGCTCGACCTCGCCACCGGGCGCAGACTGGGCATGAAAAGCACCGCCAATGCCGTGCGTGCCACTTCCGGCGGACCCTCTCCCGCAGTGACCAATGTGACCCTGACCCCCGGCGAAACCGCTCCCGGGGCGATGTTGCGCGATATGGGCACCGGGCTGGTGGTCACTTCCTTTCTCGGCGCGACGATCAACCCGACCACCGGCGAG
The DNA here is from genome assembly GCA_027045905.1 of Paracoccaceae bacterium. Classification (GTDB taxonomy): domain Bacteria; phylum Pseudomonadota; class Alphaproteobacteria; order Rhodobacterales; family Rhodobacteraceae; genus JAAEUB01. The sequence continues at coordinate 411 of JALTZY010000306.1, read as the reverse complement.
TATTCCCGCGGAGCTGCCGGCTTCTGGGTCGAAAACGGCGAGATCGCCTATCCGGTCAACGAGTGCACCATCGCCGGCAACCTGCGCGAGATGCTGGGGCGGATCGTGCCTTCCAACGATGCCGAGGAGCATCTGAGCCGCCGGGTGCCCTCGATCCTGCTCGATGGCATGGTGCTGGCCGGTGCCTGACGATCTCGCCCTGCTGGTGGACGCGGCACGCCGGGCGGGCGAGATTGCGCTCGGCTTTTTCAGGGCCGAGCCCGCCGTCTGGGACAAGCCCGACAGTGCGGGGCCGGTCAGCGAAGCCGATCTGGCGGTGGACAGGATGCTGCGCGAGGCGCTTCTGGCCGAGCGACCTTCCTATGGCTGGCTGTCCGAAGAGACAGAGGACAGCTTCGCCCGCCTCGATGC
>JALTZY010000305.1 GCA_027045905.1 Paracoccaceae bacterium | reverse complement strand
GGTCGGGCGGGCAAGCAGGAGGGTGAACAGGCACCGCGAACGGGCGCGGCCGATGCTGCGTTTATGCGCCCGGCTTCCGGTCCTTGTCCAGCGCTTCGAGCACCCGGGCGGCGAGCCTGCGGCCGATCTCGCGCTTTTCGGCAAGCGCGATGCGGTCCATCTCGGCGACGATGCGCGTCGCGGCGGCCAGCGAGCGCTCCATGCGCTGGGTCAGGTAGGCGATGGTGCTGGGCGACGCGACAAGCTGGCGGTCGGCAAAGAGCTTGACGAGCACCGCGCCCAGCAGCGCCTGGTCCGGGGCTTCGAGGCGGCAGGCGGGCATGGATGCAAGGCGGCTTGCGAGATCGGGCAGGATGAGCGGCCAGTCGCGCGGCGGGGTGCGGGCGGTGAGCAGCAGGCCCTGGCCCCGGGCGGCAAGGGCATTGTGGAGGTGAAACAGCGCCTCTTCCAGCGCCCGGTCGCCGGCGAGGCGGTCGGCATCGTCGATCAGGACGGGCCGCGCGGCGAGCGCCGGGATGTCGGCGCCCGCAAGCGCCTCGGGGCCGAGCGCCAGCGCCCCGCTCTCGGCCTGCCAGATATCCGCGAGGTGGCTCTTGCCCGCCCCTTCCGGGCCGGTCAGCAGCAGCCTGCCCGAGGGCCAGTCGCGCCAGTTCTCGACCATCTGCAGGGCCAGCGCATTGGAGGGCGCGACGAAGAAATCGCCGCGCGTGCGGTTCTCGGCCACCGGGAGCGAAAAGGTCAGCTGCTGCGGGCGGGGCATGTCAGGGATCATCGCCGCCGGCGGCCTCTTCGCTCGCGCCGGCCGCATCGGCGCCAACGGCCTCTCCGCTTGCCCCCCGGTAGAGCCGCCCCTCCCGGTAGCGGGCGTAGAAGAAGCGCACCACCACCCCGATCGCGGCGGCCACCGGCACCGCCACCAGCATGCCCACGAAGCCGAACATCGTGCCGAAGGCCGACAGCGCGAACAGCAGCCAGACCGGGTGCAGCCCCACGCTTCCGCCCACGAGCCTGGGGGTGAGGAAATTGCCCTCCACGATCTGACCGATGACGAAGATCCCCGCCACCAGCGCGATGCGCAGCCAGTTGGTGGCGTGGACCACGGTTTCGCCGTCCACCATCTCGCTGCCGCCCCAGAACTGGAACAGCGCCAACCCGATCGCCAGCCCCCCGCCGATCAGCGCCCCCACATAGGGGATGAAGGTCAGCAGGCCCGCAATCGCCCCCACCACCAGGCCGAAATTGAGCCCCACCGCCGCCAGCGCCAGGGCGTAATACGTGCCGAGGACCAGGCAGACCGTGCCCATACCGCGCACGAAGCTCGCCAGCGTCCGGTCGATCTCGCCGGCAAGCTGGCGGATCGCCGGGGCGTGGTCGCGCGGCAGCATGGCGTCGATGGCGGCCACCATCCGGTCCCAGTCCAGAAGCATGTAGAAGGCCACCACCGGCACGATCACGAACAGCATCAGCACATTGATCACGCTCATGGCCGAAGACAGCAGCGTGCCCAGCAATGCGCCGCCATAGTCGCGCATCCGCGCGCCCAGCTCGATCAGCGCCTGAGAGGTGGCGCTGTCTTCGTCCAGCAGCCGGGGGAACTTCTGGCTGAGGAAGTGCTTGAGATTGGCAAACAGGCTGGGCAGTGTGTCCACCAGGGCGGCGGCCTGTGCGACCAGCACCGGCACGATGGCCAGCGCGGCGATGGCAAAGATCAGCACCGCGCCCAGCGAGATGATCGTGGTCGAGGCGGCGCGCGACAGCCCCATTGCCTCCAGCCGGTCGGCCAGCGGGTCGAGGAAATAGGCAATGGCGCTGCCCAGCACGAAGGGCAGGATCACGTCGCCCAGATACCAGAGCGCGGCGAAGAAGAAGGCTGCGGCGATGGCCCAGTACTTTGCCTGTGTCTGTGCGGGTAGCGCCATGGGAATCTCCGTTCGCGTCAGTCTCGCCGATGGGGGCGGCACTTGCAAGGGCGTGGCTGTGGGAAGCGCCGCCATGCACCGCGCCGGGAGCGGCGGGCGCACCCCTTGCCCCGCGCACCCCTTGCCCCG
>JALTZY010000304.1:361-2049 GCA_027045905.1 Paracoccaceae bacterium | reverse complement strand
GCTTCGTTGTTGCCGTGGTCCTGGTGCATGCAGATCGGGATGTCGGGATACATTTCCGACAAGGCCTGGATCATGTGGCGCAGCATGATATCGCCTGCATATGACCGCGCGCCGCGGCTCGCCTGCATGATGACAGGGGCGTCACAGGCTGCAGCAGCCTTCATGATCGCCAGACCTTGCTCCATGTTGTTGATGTTGAAAGCTGGCACGCCGTAGTCGTTTTCGGACGCGTGATCCAGCAGTTGTCTCAGTGTAATCAATGCCATAACTAGCTCTCCTCAAGCTGCTTTCGGGTCACGGTCCAGTGCCACGATCCCGGGAAGGGTCTTGCCCTCCAACCATTCCAGAAATGCGCCCCCGGCTGAGGACACGTAAGTAAAGTCATCGGCGACGCCCGCGTTGATCAGGGCGGAAACCGTGTCGCCACCGCCGGCCACCGCAACAGCGGCGCCGGACTTGGCAAGCTGTGCGGCGTGTTCTGCCAGCGCATTTGTACCTTTATCGAACGGTGGGATCTCGAAGGCCCCAAGAGGGCCATTCCAAAGGATTGTCTTGGCGCCGTCCAGCACGGTCTTGAATGCCTCGACCGCCTCGGGCCCGGCATCCAGTATCATCATGTCGTCCGGGCAGGCATCAGCCTTGGCCACCAGCGCCGTAGCGCCCGCCTTGAATTCGGCAGAACAGACCACGTCGGCGGGCAAAAGCACTTCGCAGCCAGATTTCTCTGCCAGCGCACGGATTTCATTCACTGTGTCGGCCTGATCGTCCTCATGCAGCGATGTGCCCATCGGCGCGCCATCGACGAAAAGAAACGTGTTGGCCATGGCCCCGCCAATGATCACAGCGTCCAGCTTGGACACCATGTTCTTCAGAACCGGGATCTTGGTGGAAATCTTGGCACCGCCAACGATCGCGACGGAAGGCCGCTCTGGGTTTTCCAGTGCAGCGGTCAAGGCGTCGATCTCTGTCGACAACAGAGGTCCGGCATAGGATGGCAGGAACTCGGTGATGGCCGCCGTCGATGCATGCGCACGGTGGGCGCAAGAAAAGGCGTCATTCACATAGATATCACCAAGTGCCGCCAGTTTTCGGGCCCGGGTCGGATCATTGGCCTCTTCTCCCGGCTCAAAGCGCACGTTTTCGACCAGAAGAACCTCACCGTCGGCAAGTGCCTTGGCCGCGGCCTCGGTCTGCTCGCCAACGCAAGCCTCGCTGCACTGAATCTTGACTCCCAGGGCGGTGGACAATGCAGGTTGGACGTGTCGCAAGGACATTTCCGGCACCACTTTTCCCTTGGGCCGGCCGAAGTGGGACAAGACCACCAACCGGGCTCCCTTGGCCAGTAGCGGTTTCATCCCTTCCGCAAACCGCGTGATCCGGGTGGCATCGCTGATCTCGCCATCTTGCATTGGCACATTCAGATCGGCGCGTACTACCAGCGTCTTGCCGGTCACGTCGACCTCGGAGATTGGGGTAACAGCCATCAGATCAGCTTTCCCATTGCGACGGCGGTATCGCCCATGCGGTTTGAAAAGCCCCATTCGTTGTCATACCAGCTCAGGATGCGGACCATGCGGCCCTCCATGACCTTGGTCTGGTCCATGTGGAAGATCGAGCTGTGCGGGTCGTGGTTGAAGTCGATCGACACGTTGGCGGCCTCGGTATAGCCGAGCACGCCCTTGAGCGGG
>JALTZY010000304.1:0-351 GCA_027045905.1 Paracoccaceae bacterium | reverse complement strand
GAGGTATCGCGCGCGGCTTCGAACACCAGGTCCACCACCGACACGTTCGGCGTCGGCACCCGGATCGCCACGCCATCCAGCTTGCCGTTCAGTTCCGGCAGTACCAGGCCCACGGCCTTGGCCGCCCCGGTCGAGGTCGGGATCATGCTCAGCGCCGCGGCGCGCGCCCGGTAGAGGTCGGAATGCATGGTGTCCAGCGTCGGCTGGTCGCCGGTGTAGCTGTGGATCGTGGTCATGAAGCCCTTGGCGATGCCCACGGTGTCGTTCAGCACCTTGGCCACCGGGCTCAGGCAGTTGGTGGTGCAGGAGGCGTTGGAAACGATCACGTCGTCGCTGGTCAGCACCTCGTGG
>JALTZY010000303.1 GCA_027045905.1 Paracoccaceae bacterium | reverse complement strand
CACCTGCCTCGGCGCGGATTTCGGGGGGGATCGGGGGGATCGGGGCCAGCCCTTCGGTAAGGGCCGTGAAATAGAGCCCGGTCCCGCCGACGATGATCGGGCGCGCGCCCCGCAGCAGCGGAGCAAGGTCGCGCAGCCACGCTCCGACCGAATAGGCGGTGGTGGCGGGCACATGGCCATAGAGCGCATGGGGCGCGCGGGCGAGTTCTTCGGGCGCCGGGCGGGCGGTGAGAATACGCCAGTTTTCATATACTTGCAATGCGTCGGCATTGATGATTCGCCCCCCCTGGGCTTCGGCGACAGCCAGCGCCAGGGCGGATTTTCCCGCAGCCGTGGGTCCGGCGATCAGTACCGGGTGGTCGGATGGTATCTCGGCATTCAGCGCGTCACGCACGGGGCGGCTCCCGGGACCTGCTGCGGGGCGGGTGATTTTCGTCAGGCGGGCAATCTCGCATTGAACCCGGAAGCGTTTTGCGACATTTTGCGCCTAAAGAAAAGGCAAAGCGGGGTAGTGTGATGCGCGAGGGCCAGTCGGGCGGCGGTGAAGGCGGCGAAGGCAGGAAAGGAGAGGCGGACCGGGAAGGCGTACGGGGAGAAATTGCCGGAGAGGTGGCGCCGAAATACCGGCGGGTAATGCTGAAAATCTCCGGCGAGGCGCTGATGGGAGACCAGGGCTACGGGCTGCACCCGCCCACGGTGGCGCGCATCGCCCGGGAGGTGAAGGCGGTGCATGACATGGGGGTGGAAATCTCCATGGTGATCGGCGGCGGCAACATCTTTCGCGGCTTGCAGGGCAGCGCCCAGGGCATGGAGCGCACCACCGCCGATTACATGGGCATGCTGGCAACCGTCATGAATGCCCTGGCGATGCAGAGCGCGCTCGAGAGTCTCGGTGTCTTTACCCGGGTGATCAGCGCCATCCCCATGGATCAGATATGCGAGCCCTATATCCGCCGGCGCGCCGTGCGCCACCTCGAGAAGGGGCGGGTCTGCATCTTTGCCGCCGGTACCGGCAACCCCTATTTCACCACCGATACCGCCGCCACCCTGCGTGCCTCGGAAATGGCCTGCGAGGTGATTTTCAAGGCCACGAAGGTCGATGGAGTCTATGACAAAGACCCGGCCAAATTTGCCGATGCCCGCCGCTACGAGCAGGTCAGCTATGACGATGTGCTGGGCAAGCGGCTGGGAGTGATGGACGCCACCGCCATTGCGCTGGCGCGCGACAACAACCTGCCGATCATCGTCTTCAGCCTCGATGAGCCCGGCGGTTTTCGCGGGATACTGGCCGGGGAGGGCACCTGTACGAAAGTGAGCGGGTGATCTATACTGGTCGGAACTGGCGCAACAGGGCGGGCCGGCCGGCGGAGCAAGGCAGCGCGCGAGTTGCGGGCATCGTCTGGCGCCGGCACGGGGCAGGCAGATCCGCAAGGAAAGCACGACAAGAGGGCCAACATGTCTGAGGAAGAAATAGAAATCGACATCGACGATCTGGAGCGGCGCATGGAGGGGGCGCTCAATGCCCTGCGCGGCGAATTCGCCAGCCTGCGTACCGGGCGCGCGGCAGCCAGTATGCTGGATCCGATCATGGTCGAGGCCTACGGGCAGAAAACCCCGATCAACCAGATCGGTACCGTCAATGTCCCCGAGCCCCGGCTGCTGACGGTGAATATCTGGGACAAGTCTCTGGTCGGTGCCGCCGAAAAGGCGATCCGCGAGAGCGGCCTTGGCATCAATCCGCAGCTCAACGGCACCATCATCATGCTCCCGATCCCCGAACTCAACGAAGAGCGTCGTCGGGAGCTTACCCGGGTTGCCGCCCAATACGCCGAAAACGCCCGCATCGCCATCCGCAACGTGCGCCACCACGGCATGGAAACCCTGAAGAAAGCCAAGGCCCAGGGCATGAGCGAGGATGACCACAAGCTGTGGCATGACGAGGTGCAGGCGCTTACCGACCGCTTCGTCAAGCGCGTGGACGAAGCCCTGGCTGCCAAGCAGGAAGAGATCATGCAGGTGTGAGCGTGATGACCGCGCTCGTGAATTTGGCGGCCGCGCTGTGGCCGGGGGCGATTTTTCGCGGAAAAATCGGTGCCTCCGGCGGGAGTATTTTGCAGAAAGATGAAAGGGACCTGGCAGGAGACGAGGCCGGGAGCTGGGGATCGGCGGAGAATTGCGTATGAAACGCCTATGAATACTGTCGAAACCGTGCATATTGGCGCGGATGATATATATAGTGATGATATTTCGCGATTAAGGGAGCCTTTGGATGGCCGAGCAGCAGGAAGGGACCGGTGCCGGGGGGGGCGAAGGCCCGCGTCATGTGGCAATCATCATGGATGGCAACGGTCGCTGGGCCCAGGCGCGGGGGCGGCCGCGTCTGTTTGGCCACCATGCCGGTGCCAAGAGGGTGCGCGAGATTGTCGAGGCCTGCCCGGATCTTGGGGTCAAATATCTGACGATATTTGCCTTTTCCACAGAGAACTGGAAGCGAACGCAGAAGGAAGTGGCAGGGCTGATGAGCCTGTTTCGCCGCTATATCCAGAAGGAGGCCGAGGATCTGTTTCGGCGCGGGGTGCGGGTACGGTTCATCGGGGATCGGGTGCGCCTGGAGCCGAAGCTCGTGGATCTGATGGACGAACTGGAGCTGCTGACCGCCGGAAACGACCGGGTCCATCTGACCATCGCCCTCAATTATGGCGGGCGCGACGAGGTGGCGCGCGCTGCCCGGCGCATGGCTCAGGATGTGGAGGCGGGCAGGCTGAAGGCGCGGGACGTGAATGAGGAGACCCTGCCACGCTATCTCGATACCTGTGTGCTGCCCGACCCGGACCTGGTGATCCGCACGTCCGGCGAGGCGCGTATTTCCAACTTCTTGCTCTGGCAGTCGGCCTATGCGGAATACGAGTTCATCGACACGCTCTGGCCCGATTTCACCGCCGAGGTCTTTGCCCGGGTCGTGGCCCGCTATGGCAGGCGCGAGCGGCGTTTCGGAGCGGTGCTGGGTGAGTAGCTGGAGCGATCTTCGCCCCCGTGTCGCCTCGGCCGCGGTTATGGCCGCGGCGGGTATTGTCGCGATCTGGGCCGGAGGGCCGGTATTCGGGGCGCTGGTGGCGGGTGCCGTGGGAGTCGTGGTCTGGGAAATCGTTCGGATGCTGGCGCCGCGTGACGAGAGCCTGCCGCGGGCCGCCGGTGTCTTTGCCGCCCTTTTGCTGCTGGTCGCGCATTTCGTTTCACCCCTTTACATGCTGGTGCTGATCGGGCTTACGGCCTTTTCCTTTGCCCGGCGTCTGCCCGAGGCAGGCGACAGGCTGCGCCTGGGGCTCTATCTCGGATGGGTGCTGCTGGCGGGCTACGGGCTCGTGACCTTGCGCGCGACGGGGGGGATCGCCGAGGTGGCCTGGCTGGTGGCGGTGGTGGTGGCAACCGACACGGCGGGATATTTCGCCGGGCGCCTGATCGGCGGGCCGAAATTCTGGCCGAGGGTCAGTCCGAAGAAGACCTGGGCCGGCACCATTGCCGGCTGGCTGGCGGCGGCGCTGGTGGGGATGGCCTTCGGTGGCGCGTCCCTGGCGCTCCTCTCGGCGCTGCTGGCTTTTGCCAGCCAGATGGGCGATGCCGCCGAAAGCGCGCTCAAGCGCCATGCGGGCGTCAAGGACAGCTCTGCCCTGATCCCGGGTCATGGAGGGCTTTTCGATCGCTTCGATGCGCTGCTTGGCGCCTCGCTGGTGCTGAGCGTGATCGGGGTTTTTGCCTGATGCGGCGCGTCAGCGTGCTTGGAGCGACCGGTTCGATCGGTCGGAACACGCTCGATCTGATCGCCCGGCGGCCGGGGGATTTCCAGGTGGTGGCGCTGACCGGCGGCCATAACGTGGAGAAGCTGGCCGAGCAGGCCCGCACGCTGGGCGCCGAGATCGCCGTCACCGCCCACGAATCGCGCTACAAGGCGCTGAAAGCGGCGCTGGCGGGCTCCGGCATCGAGGTGGCGGCGGGGGCTGAGGCCCTGGCCGAGGCCGCCCTGCGGCCCGCCGACTGGGTAATGAGCGCCATTGTCGGCGCGGCCGGGCTGGCACCGGGGCTGGCGGCGCTGGGGCAGGGGGCTACGCTGGCGCTGGCCAACAAGGAAAGCCTGGTGACCGCCGGCGCGCTGATCAAGGCCGAGGCCCGCCGCCATGCGGACAGGGGCGCGCGCATCCTGCCGGTGGACAGCGAGCACAGCGCCGTCTTTCAGGCCCTTGCGGGAGAGGACATGGCGGCGGTGGAGCGCATCATCATCACCGCCTCCGGGGGTGCCTTTCGCGACTGGCCGCTGGAGAAGCTCGCCGAGGCCACCCTTGAGCAGGCGCTCACCCATCCCAATTGGGACATGGGCGCGCGTATCACCATCGACAGCGCTTCCATGTTCAATAAGGCTCTGGAAGTAATTGAAACAAGGGAATTCTTCGATATCTCCCCAGAGCAGATAGAGGTGCTGATCCACCCCCAGAGCCTGGTCCATGCGCTGGTCGGCTTTCGCGACGGTGCGCTGATGGCGCATCTGGGCGCGCCGGACATGCGCCATGCGATCGGCTATGCGCTGAACTGGCCCGAGCGCGCGCCGCTGCCGGTCAGGCGCCTCGACCTGGCCGCCATCGGCCGGCTCGAATTCCGCACTCCCGACGAGGCCCGCTACCCCGCCCTGCGGCTCGCGCGCGAAGTCATGGCCGAGGGCGGGCTCGCGGGTGCCGTCTTCAACGCCGCCAAGGAAGCGGCGCTCGATGCCTTCATGGCCCGCGAGATCGGCTTTCTCGATATGGCCAGAGTGGTGGAAAAAGTGCTTGCGCGCGGGGTGCCGGGGCTTGATGGTGGCGCGATGACCCTTGATAAGGTGGCCGCGGCCGACCAGATGGGCAGGCAGGCGGCAAGGGAAATCATCTTTGCGGGCCGCTGAGAGTGGCGGAGGCGGTGCGGGGCGCGGCGTGAGGCGGCGACCGAAGCCGGCGGCCGGCACAGGACGGGTACAGACAGGTAGAAAACAGGCAGGGCACTCACATGGATCTGGTCGGGATCATTCCGCAATTCGGCAATCTCGCCTTTACTGTTCTGGCCTTCATCGTGGCGCTGACGATCATCGTCTTCATCCACGAATACGGCCATTACATCATCGGACGCCTCTCGGGCATCCGCGCCGAGGTCTTTTCCATAGGTATCGGTCCGGTCCTGTGGTCGCGCACCGACAGGCGCGGCACCCGCTGGCAGATCGCCGCCTTTCCGGTCGGCGGGTTCGTCAAGTTCCTCGGTGATGCCAATGCCGCCAGCGCCGGGGCCGATGCGGATGTCCTGCGGGGGCTCAGCGCGGCGGAGAGGCGCGCCTCGCTGCCCGGCGCCCCGCTCTGGGCGCGCGCGGCCACGGTTGCCGCCGGCCCGGTGTTCAACTTCATCCTGTCGATTGCGATCTTCGCCGGCTTTGCCCTGTATCAGGGCGTCGCCACCGAACCCCTGCGCGTGGCCAGCCTGCCCCAGATGCCGGGGCTGGAGGACAGCCTGAAGCCTGGCGACGAGATCCTTGCGATCGAGGGAGTGCAGACCCCGCCCCTCGAAAGCTTTGCCGAATTCGTGGACCAGCTGCCCCGGAGAAGTCCGCTCGGCTATACCGTGCGCCGCGACGGCACCCGTCTCGAAGTCTCCGCTCCCCATCCCTATCCGCCCCTCGTGGGCGGGGTCTCGCCCGGTTCGGCGGCGATGGATGCCGGGCTCAAGGCGGGAGACGCGATCCTGTCCATCGACGGGCAGGAAGTCGCCACCTTCGAGCAGATGCGCGAGATCGTCGGCGCCAGCGAGGGCCGGGCCCTGGCGCTGAAAGTCTGGCGCGAGGGCGAGGTGCTGGATTTCACCCTGGTGCCGCGCAAGGTGGACCTGCCGCTGGCGGGGGGCGGTTTCGAAACCCGCTGGCTGATCGGCATCACCGCCCGTTTCCTGTTCGAGCCCGCCACTCGCCGCCTCGGCCCGCTCGAGGCGCTGCAGGCGGGTATCGGCCAGACCGCCTATATCATTACCGCCAGCATCTCCGGGCTCTACCACATGATCGCCGGCAATATCTCCAGCTGCAACCTGCGCGGTCCCATCGGCATCGCAGAAACTTCCGGGCAGGCGGCCTCCCAAGGCCTGCCCGACTTCATCTGGTTCATCGCGGTCCTGTCCACGGCGGTGGGCTTTCTCAATCTGTTTCCCATCCCCATTCTCGATGGCGGCCACCTCGCCTTCTTTGCCTATGAGGCGGTAACGGGCCGCAAGCCCAGCGACCGGGTGCTGAACATCCTGATGGCCATCGGTCTGGCGCTGGTTCTGGCCCTGATGGCATTCGGCCTGACCAACGACCTGCGCTGTCCGTGAGGCGCGCCCGATTTTCGGCGAAATATGGCTGGCCGGCGCAGCAGAGAATTCCGCCGGCGCAGCACTTGCCCCAATATTGCCGCATTTCGGATATGCTCCTGCCATCAAGCCCTGCGAATCCCGACGGGCAAGGCAAGTCAGGAACAGCTCACATGCAGCATATTCAGCAAGGTTTTCGCGGCTTCACGCTCCTGGTGGATCTGAACTGGGACCGTCTTCTCTATGTCGGTGCCATCGGACTCGCCCTCGGCCTGGGTGCCTATCTGGGCTCGCCCGGGCTCTGAGCCCGGGGCCGTGCGGCCGGCCCCCCGGGCCTCTCGGCCGCCTTTGCGGGCGGTGTCCGCTCCGCTTTCGGCTCATCCTCCGCCCCCGGCAGCCGGGTCCCGCCTGCCCGGGACGCAGAGCCGCCGGATCGCGAGGGGGGATCAATGGGTCCTGAGCCTAAATCGTCACCTCGACACCGGGCAGCTTCAGCGCCTTGATCAGGTCGCGCAGTTCCTGGCGGGCGGCGACGTTGGAGAGGTTCATCTGCCCGACCACGCCCACGTCGCGCAGGTCCAGCAGCGTGAGCCCGCGCGGGAAAAGCTCGCGAAAGATCACCCGCTCGTGGAAGCCGGGTGCTACGCGAAAGCCGATGCGTTTGGCCAGTTCGTCGAGGGCACGCCCCATCTTTTCCTTGTTGATCATGCGCTGGGCGCCGAGACGGTTGCGCAGCACCACCCAGTCGATCGGGCTGAGGCCGGCGCGGGCGCGCAGCTGGCGAGCGTTCCAGACCATTTCGCTGTAGACCGAGGGGCCGGTGACCTTGCCGGTGGCCGGGTCGATATGGGCGAGCAGGTCGAAATCGACGAAGCTGTCATTGAGCGGGGTCACCAGCGTGTCGGCCAGTGAATGGGCGACCTGGCTCAGACGCGTATGCGAGCCGGGGCAGTCGATGACGATGAATTCGCTGTCGCCCTCCATGCCGGCGACCGCCATGGACAGGCGCCGGTCGTAGGGGTTCTCGCCGGGCTCCAGATTGCTGCGGTCGATCTCGGGCAGGTCGCGATAGGCGGGGGTGGGCAGATCGACGCCTTCGCGCGCCAGCGTCACCTTGCGGTTCTCGATGAAGCGGCCGAAGCTGCGCTGACGCAGGTCGAGGTCGAGCACGCTGGTCTTGTGCCCCATCCGCGCCAGCGCGGTGGCGATGTGGATGGCGATGGTGGATTTGCCCGCTCCGCCCTTTTCGTTTCCGACGACGATGATATGCGCCATGGCCTGACCCCGATACCGTTTGACCGCCTGGTGAGGCGCGGCCTTTGTGCCTACTATATGTTGTGTCGCCGGCCAAGAAAAGCGGGCAATCTTTCCCCGCTTACCCTTCTGCCGGCTGGCCGAACAGGGTGATGGCGGCGGCGAGCAGGCACATCAGCGCGAAGAAGGCCATATGCGCGCGCTGACCCCTTGCGCGGGCCTCCAGCGTGGCGATGGCGTTTTGCAGCGCGTAATAGGCGGCAAAGGCGCGGCTGGCCCAAGCGATGATCTCGAAGATATCTGCGCTCCAGGTTAGTGCCAGGCCGGCGGCGACCAGCAGCAGATAGCTGTGCCGGGGCTTCAGGCGGTGGCCGGTCAGTTCGTCGCCCAGCCCGCCGGCGCCCCCGGTATCTGCCACGGCGGCCGAGAACTGCGCCGCCAGCGCGGCGATGACCAGCATCACCGGCAGGACCGGCGCCACTTGCGCCATCAGGTCGATGATTGCGGTTTCGCTGATCGGCAAGCTGAGCGCGGCAAAGGAATATGCCAGAAGGACGGTATAGGTGAGATAGATGAGGGTCGAGAAGATCTGCGCCCAGCGCATCGAGCGGATGCGCTCCTGCGGTGTGTATTCCTCGCCCAGATAGCGCGAGGTCTCGAAGCCCTGCACCGTGACCAGCAGGCCGAATCCGAGCGTGAGCGCGCTCCAGCCGGTTTCGTGGGCGGGAAGGAAGACCAGCGCCGAAGCCTGCGCCTTGTGGGCGAAATAGGCCGCAAGCCCCACCAGCAGCCCGGCGATGATGGCAAGCTTCAGCGAGACCGACAGGTACTCCATCCGCTCCAGAGAGCGAAAGCCCCAGCGCCAGCCCACCAGCAGGATCACGACAAAGACGGCGCTGGTCAGCAGCGGTGCCGCCTGGGCGCTTTCGGGCCAGATCAGGCGGGTGCCGAAGGCGCCGAACAGGTTGAGGTAGTAAGCGACCGAGATCACATAGGCAAAGCCCAGCACGACTTCGCTCAGGCGGTCGAGGCGGGCGGCCAGGGGCGTGGCTGCGGTGTGGGCGCGCGCGGCGATGGAATAGCGGATCGCCGCGCCAAAGGCCCAGGCCACGGCGCACAGCGCGGCCATGACCAGCGGGGCGAACCTGCCGTAGGATGCCTGCAGGAGCGGGCCCAGGATCAGGAAGCCCGAGCCGATGATCGAGGCCAGCGGCGTCACCATCGCACGCCAGGTGCGCGAGCGGAGCAGGGCGGGCAGCCACATCAGGCCGAAGGCGAGAGCGGTCATGGCGAGAATGGCGCTGTTCATGGGACGAGCCTCGCATAAAGGAACCTGGGCGACAAAGCAAAACGCCGCGCGGGTGTCCCGGCGCGGCGTCTCGTCAGCACAGGAGCACGGCTCAGAAGCCGAGGCCCTCGTATTTCTTCTTGAATTTCGACACGCGCCCGCCGGTATCCACCAGCCTCGTGCCGCCGCCGGTCCAGGCCGGGTGCACCGAGGGGTCGATATCGAGCGCCAGCGTGTCGCCCTCGCTTCCCCAGGTCGATTTCATCTTCAGAATGGTGCCGTCGGTCAGCTTGACCTCGATCATGTGATAGTCGGGGTGCAGGTCCTTTTTCATGGCCGCGCTCCTCAGGATTTCTTCGGTTTGTAATGGGTGTCTTCGGCGATCCGGGCCGATTTGCCCCGGCGAGAGCGCAGGTAGTAGAGCTTCGAGCGGCGCACGCGGCCGCGGCGCACCACGGTGATCGATTCGATATTGGTGGAGTAGAGCGGAAACACCCGCTCGACGCCCTCGCCGAAGCTGATCTTGCGCACGGTGAAGCTGCCGGCGATGCCGTTGCCGTTCTTGCGCGAGATGCAGACGCCCTCGTAATTCTGCACCCGTGTGCGGTTGCCCTCGGTGACCTTGTAGCCGACGCGGATCGTGTCGCCGGCCTTGAAGTCGGGGATGTCCTTGCCGAGCGCGGCGATCTGCTCGGCTTCCAGTTCTGCGATCAGGTCCATCTGTCTGTCGCTCCTATTCTGCTTGCGGTTGGCCCGCGTTGTGGTGTCGGCCAAGAGCTCCGCGCCATCATCGGGTCCGCATATGCGCCCGCGGGAGGTAGTCCGCCGTTTCTGCTGCTCTGCCCTGCCATGTAGAGCGCGGAGGGACGCGCATGCGGGGCAGGTCCGGGCGACTCGCAGGAGCCCCGGACGGGCGGGGTATAGGGGCTTGTGCGCCGGGAGGCAAGGGCTTTGGCGGGCGCCGGGCCGGAATCCGGAAGTGGCGGGCGAATGGAGGAGTCGGGGGCTGTCC
>JALTZY010000302.1 GCA_027045905.1 Paracoccaceae bacterium | reverse complement strand
GCTGCCGCCCCGATTCTTCTGCGAAAATCCGAAAACCCCGGCCGATGGCGCGCTATCCGCTCTCTCCGGGCTTCGGCATGATTTGACATGAATCAAGTGCCGAAATGCGCGCGAACTTGATCTGAATCAAGTTTCGGCCAATACTCGGGGGAAAGAAAACATGAACAACGGGGAGATAGACATGACGGATACGAATTTTGCCGAGGCCTCCTCACCGGCGATCCTGAATCGGATCGGCTTTGCGGATCTGAGAGCGGCGCTTGCGGCGGGGCTGCGGGACTTCCGCCGGGCGCCGCTCTATGGCCTTTTCTTCGCAGCCATCTTCGTGCTCGGCGGCATCCTGATCTGGACCGAACTGGCGATCGAGGGGCGCGAATTCTGGGCGATACCGATGGCGCTGGGCTTTCCCATCCTGGCGCCGTTCCTGGCTGTGGGCATGTATGAGGTCAGCCGTCGCCTGGAGAGGGGAGAAGCGCTGAATTTCCGTGAAATCATCGGTGTGGTCTTCGGCCAGCGGCACCGGCAGTGCCCCTCCATGGCCATGGTGCTGATCATGTTCTTCATGTTCTGGGTCTTTGTCGCGCATCTGGTCTTCGCCCTGTTCATGGGGCTCGAGCCGATGACCAATGTGCTGAGCAACTGGCAGGATACTCTGCTGACGCGAAACGGGCTGACCATGCTGGCGGTGGGTACGCTGGTGGGGGGGGTGATGGCCTTCATCCTGTTTTCGCTGACGGCCATTTCCATCCCCATGCTTCTGGATCGCGAGATGGATTTCATCACCGCGATGATCAATTCCTTTCAGTTCGTGACCATGAACATCGTGCCGATGACCGCCTGGGGATTTCTGATCGCGGTGCTGCTGTTTGCGGCGATGCTGCCCTATTTCCTGGGGCTGTTCATCGTGCTGCCGCTCCTGGGGCATGCGACCTGGCACCTGTACCGGCGTGCGGCGAGCTTCGAGGACTGAGCCGGCCGGGACGGGAAGCGGGAAGTCCGGCCAGGGCCGCGGCGGTCGCCGGGCGGCAGAGCACTCCCGGCCTTGGGCCCCGGATCCGCCTCCTCTCGGCCCAGCCCCGGCGAAGGCTTCAGAACCAGGGGCGAAAACCCGCCGTGATCGCCTCCGGGTCATAGCGGGTCAGCAGCCATTCACGGATCGGCAGAGGTGCTTCGCCCTGATCCGCCGCATAGGCCTCCAGCAGGGCATCCAGCACCCCCGCCCTGGCGATCTTCCAGTGCAGATATCTGAAGGAAAGCTGCCTTTTCGCCTCTTCCACCGGGGCCAGGCCCTGGTCGATCAGATACAGCGCCGCCGCCAGCCCGGTGCGGTCGGCGCCGGACTTGCAATGAATCAGCAGCGGCTTTTCCGCCCGCTCCATCATCTCCAGCAGGCGCACATATTCGCCCCCCTCCGCCAGCCGGTCGGCCCTGAGATCCATGTGCAGCAACGTGATGCCCTGTGCGTCGCAGGCCTCCTGCTCGAAAAGAACCGAAGAATAATGCCGCTGCCCGCGCAGGTTGATGATGGTCCTGAGCCCCAGTTCGCGAAATTGTCCGTAGCGGTTGGGCCCGGGCTGGTTCGAGCGCCAGACCCCTTCGGCCACCTGGTGCAGATTGCTCCAGCGCAGGCGGAAAAACGCATAATCGGCCAGATGCATGTGCCAGCGCGCGCGCCGGCGCCCCTCGGGGGTGGAAATATCCGCCCCGGCCGTCTCCTTGTAGCTCCTCTTCCAGCGCCTGAACGACGCCAGCGCCTTGCCGATCACGATCCACGCTCCCCGGTCCCAGCCCGATACGGCTGTTTTCGCCCTTTGCCGCCCGGGCCGCAAGCCCGAAGCTGCGGGCCGCCCAGGAGCCGGCCTTCACGCAATCCCGGTTACAATCCCGGTTTTCGCAGGAACCGTCCCGACCGCGTGGCTGCCTGATGAGAGACGGGTTTCGCGCCGAGCACCTTGGCGGCTGCGGCCTTCAGCCCCTTGTGGTCGTCGGCGATGATCAGGCGGGTCCCGCGCAGGCCGCGGTCGGCGAGGGAGCGGAGGAACTCGTCCCGGAA
>JALTZY010000301.1 GCA_027045905.1 Paracoccaceae bacterium | reverse complement strand
GACCAGATCACAGATACACAGAGGATCGGACACTCTCCCAGATCAGGGAGAACGGTTTCACCACCACAATTGAGGCCGAGAAGCCCAAGTCAGAGACCCGCCAGACAAGGGCCCGGACCAAAAACAGAACGATCACAAGTCGAAAAAATTCGGTCCGGTCCACTGGCCCTCGGCCATGCTGCGGGTCCGGGGGATGTGAAACCTCCGGCCTATCCCGCCTCGCTGCGCCCGCGCCGGTCATGGCGCAGATTGGCATAGAGCACATGATTGCGCCAGCGCCCGTTGATCTGCAGATAGCTCTGCGCCACGCCCTCATACTTGAATCCGACCTTCTCCAGAACCCCCCGCGAAGCGGCGTTCTCCGGCAGGCAACCCGCCTCCAGCCGGCTCAGGTCCAGCACCTCGAAGCAATGATGCACCACCGCCTCCAGCGCCTCGCGCATGTATCCCTGCCGGGCAAAGGGCTGGCCCACCCAATAGCCCGCCGTGCCGGCCTGGGCCGGGCCGCGGCGGATATTGTCGATGGTCAGCGCGCCCAGGAGCGCCTCGTCCTCGCGCCGAATCAGAAACAGCGGCAGCGCGCTGCCCTGGGCTATCGAGCGCCCGGCCCAATAGACGCGATTGGTGAAATTGCGCCGGCTCAGATGATCCGCCGACCAGCTGGGTTCCCAGGGCTGGAGAAATTCCCGGCTCGCCTCGCGCAGCGCCACCCAGGCGCGAAAATCGCCGTGGCGCGGCGGGCGCAGCTGCATCCGCTCGGTCTCGATCACCGGTCCGCGTCGGCGACGGCCAAAAAACATCACGCCACCAGCCCACCGCGCAGCCGTGCGCGCAGCGCCTCCAGCCCCGGCGCGTCGTTTTCGGGCCCGTAGAGCGCCAGCGCCGCGCGCCCCTGCCCGGCCAGTTCCCCGGCAAAGGCACGCAGCCGCGCGGCGCTCACCGTCTCGATCTGCTCCACCGTCTCCGAGAGCGGCACCACCCGGCCCCAGACCGCCACCTGCCGGGCCAGCCGCTCGGCGCGGCTGCTGGCGCTTTCGAGCCCCATCAGCAGGCCCGACTTCATCTGCGCGCGCGCGCGCGCCACTTCGGCTTCGCCGATCTGCTCGCCGGCGCGGGCAAGTTCGTCGGCCACCACCCGCGCAAGCTCGCCGGTCTGCCCGGCGGAGGTGCCGGCATAGATGGTGATGAGCCCGGTCTCCTCGAAGGCGCCGGCCTGCGCGAATATGCTGTAGCACAGGCCGCGCTTCTCGCGCGCTTCCTGAAACAGCCGGCTCGACATGCCGCCGCCCATGACGCTGGCATATATCTGCGCGGTGTAGAGATCGTCCGAGCGGTAGCCCGGCCCCTCGAGGCCTAGGGCGAAATGCATCTGCTCCAGCGCCTTTGTCTCGCGCCGCTCGCCACAGGCAAAGCGCGCCGGCACCAGGTCCGGGGCGCGGCCCGGGGCGAGGGCACCGAAGGCGGCCTCGGCCATGCGCAGGATCTCGTCGTGATCGACCGCCCCGGCGGCGGCCACGATCACCCGTTCGGGTCCGTAATGCTCGGCCACGAAGCCGGTGAGGTCCGCGCGCCCGAAGGCCTCCACCCGCTCCGCCGGCCCCAGGATCGTGCGCCCCAGCGGCTGGTCGGGAAAGGCCGCTTCCTGCAGCCAGTCGAACACCACGTCATCGGGCGTATCCAGCGTCTGGCCGATCTCCTGCAGGATCACGCCGCGCTCAAGCTCGATCTCGCGCTGATCGAACAACGGCTCCAGCAGGATGTCGCCGAGCACTTCGAAGGCCAGCGCCACATCCTCCTTCAGCACCCGCGCATAATAGGCCGTGACCTCGCGCGAGGTATAGGCATTGAGATAGCCGCCCACATCCTCGATCGCCTCGGCGATCTGGAGCGCGCTGCGCCGGCGCGTGCCCTTGAAGGCCATGTGTTCGAGGAAATGGGCGATGCCGTTCTGCTCGGCCCGCTCATGGCGCCCGCCGGCGGTGACCCAGATGCCGATTGCCGCGCTTTCCAGCCCGTCCATGGGCTCGGTCGCCACCCTGAGCCCGTTGGAGAGCCTGTCGAAATGGACGCTCACGAGGACAGGCGCTCCCGGATCAGGGCCTTGAGCGCGGCCAGATCGCCGGCTACCCGCGTCTGGCGCTCCTCGGCCTCGAACTGGCGGGCAAGGCGCGCGGGCAGTTCCGGGCGGATGCCGGTCGCCTTTTCCACCGCGTCCGGGAACTTGGCCGGGTGCGCGGTGGCCAGCGTGATCATCGGCGCCGGGCTTTCGGCCAGGAATTCGCGCGCCACCTTCACCCCGACCGCCGTATGCGGGCAGATCACCTCGCTGCTGGTCAGGTAGGTGGTCTTGATCGTGGCCATGGTTTCTTCCTCGGAGGCGCGGCCCGAGGCGAAATGTTCGCGCAGCCAGTTGATCGCCCCCGGCGGGATGGTGAAGCCGCCCTGCCCCCCGGCCAGCGCCTCCATCTGCGCCGCCACCGCCGCGCTGTCGCCGTCATGGGCGTAGTAGAGCGCGCGCTCGAAATTGGAGCTGACCTGGATATCCATGCTCGGGCTGATCGAGGGCACCACCTCGCCGCGCCTGTAGGCGCCGGTCTCGAGGGTGCGATGCAGGATGTCGTTCTGGTTGGTGGCGATGATCAGACGCTCGATCGGCAGGCCCATCTTCCGGGCGATGAGGCCGGCGAAGATGTCGCCGAAATTGCCGGTGGGCACGGTGAAGCGCACCGGACGCATGGGCGCGCCGAGCGAGGTGGCGGCGGTGAAGTAATAGACCACCTGCGCGAGCACCCGGGCCCAGTTGATCGAGTTGACCCCGGCAAGCGCCACCTCGTCGCGGAAGGCGAAGTCGTTGAACATGTCCTTGAGCAGCGCCTGGCAGGTGTCGAAATCGCCCTCGACCGCCAGCGCATGCACATTGGACTCGCCCGGCGTGGTCATCTGCTTGCGCTGCACCTCCGAGACGCGGCCTTCGGGAAAGAGGATGAGCACGTCCACATTCTCAAGCCCCCTGAAGGCCTCGATCGCCGCCGAGCCGGTATCGCCCGAGGTGGCGCCGACGATCGTCACCCGCTCGCCGCGCCGCGCAAGCGCGGCCTGAAACAGCTGGCCGAT
This sequence comes from Paracoccaceae bacterium, assembly GCA_027045905.1. GTDB lineage: Bacteria > Pseudomonadota > Alphaproteobacteria > Rhodobacterales > Rhodobacteraceae > JAAEUB01. The sequence goes on along the minus strand of JALTZY010000301.1, from coordinate 6,809 downwards.
CAGCTGCATGGCGAAGTCCTTGAAGGCCAGCGTCGGGCCGTGGAAAAGCTCGAGCAGGAAGTGATCGGGCGCCAGTTGCACCAGCGGCGCGCGCGCGGCGTGGCCGAATCCCTCATAGGCGCGCGCGATGAGCTCGCCCAGCTCCTCCTCGCCGAAGCTCTCGCCGATGAAGGGGCGCATGACCGTGAACGCCACCTCTTCGTAAGGCCGCCCGGCAAGGCCGGCGATTTCGCCGTGATCCAGCGTCGGGACGGTCTCGGGCAGATACAGCCCGCCGTCGCGCGCCAGCCCGCTCAGCATCGCCTCTTCGAAGCCGAGCGCCGGCGCCTGGCCGCGGGTGGAAATGTAGCGCATATGTTGATTCCTCAGAAGGTTCGCCGCCATATACGCCAAAGCACGACCCCTGTCATCACCGACCAGATCGCGGCGAAGGAAAACCAGGTGATGACATATTCGAGGTGGCGGTTGGGGATGGCTTCGGTGGAGACCGGCAGCGGCCGGATAGAGGCAATCGCGGGCTCGGTGCGCCGGGCGACGATCAGCAGCGGTTCGGTCCCGAGATGCGCCGCAAGCGTGGGCACGTCGCGGGCGAAGAAGAGGCCCCTTTCCGGCTCAGGCGGGGGCGTCCAGCGGTCAAGCTCGTCGGGCCAGTGCAGGTTGCCGGTGACGGTGAACGGGCCGGAGAGGTCAGTCGCCTCGGGCGCCGCGACCGGCTGAAAGCCGAGATCGACCATCAGGCGCCGGCCCGCGTCCGTCTCCAGCACCTCGACGATCCGGTAGCCCGCGCCCCGGTCGCGGGTTGAGGCGAGCACACGCACCCCTTCGCCCGTGAGCCGACCCTGCACGCGCACCGGCAGGTAGCGGTCGCCTGCGGGGTCGGGGCGCGCGGGCGGATCCGCCGGAGCGGCGGCTATGCGCGCTTCGATATCCGCCAGCACGCCGCGCTTCCAGGCCAGGCGCTGCATCTGCCAGGTGCCCAGCGAAATCAGAATCGCCAGCATGATCAGCGCCAGCACCAGGGTCAGGATGAAACGCGCGCGCATGTGGTCCCGTCTCGCCTCCATGGCAAAGGGCGCGGGGCTGACCGCGCCCTTGTCAACAGTCCAGATTAACAGTCTGGAAAGGAGTTGACAGCTGTCAATCGTTCCGGACGTCCGGATTTTTCCGGCCACCCGACCGCCGCCGCGCCACCCGGCCGCCGGTTTCCCCCGATCAGCTCCCCCAGATGTAGATCACCCCGAACAGGAACAGCCACACCACATCGACGAAGTGCCAGTACCAGGCGGCGGCCTCGAAGCCGACATGGTTTTCCGGGGTGAAATCTCCCCTGATCGCACGGATCAGGCAGACGAACAGGAAGATCGTGCCCACGATCACATGAAAGCCGTGAAAGCCCGTGGCCATGAAGAAATTCACCCCGTAGATATTCCCGGCGAAGCCAAACGGCGCCTCCATGTATTCCACCGCCTGCAGGACGGTGAAGCTGATCCCCAGCACCACGGCGATGGCCAGGCCGCGGATCAGGTCGCGCCGGTTGTTTTCATGGGCGATGGCGTGGTGCGCCCAGGTCACGGCAACGCCCGAGAGCAGCAGGATCACGGTATTGATCAGCGGCAGGCCCCAAGGGTCGAAGGTCTCGATCCCCGCGGGCGGCCAGACCCCGTCCTGGGCCGGGGAGTTCGGCCCCATCGGGTAGAGCGCATGCTTGAAGAAGCTCCAGAACCACGCCACGAAGAACATCACCTCGGACATGATGAACAGCACCATCCCGTAGCGAAGCCCGATGCGCACCACCGGGGTATGATCGCCGCTGTTTCCCTCATGGATCACCTCGGCCCACCAGGACCACATGACGTAGAGCACGAGCGCGAGGCCCACGAGCCCCATCCACGGCGCGCCGCCATGCATCCACAGGACCGCGCCATACAGCATGACGAAGGCACCGAGCGCCCCCAGGAAGGGCTGTATCGAGGGGGGCAGGATGTGATAGTCGTGGTTCTTTGCGTGAGCCATGTCTGTTTCGTCCCTGTTCAGTTGTCGTTCGTGTTCGCAGGTGCCGCCGGCCTGTCCGCAGCCGCGTTCGCGGGCATGTTTGCGGGCAGCGCCGGCGCCGCCCCGGCCTCGGCGATTTCCTCCTCGGGCATGTCCATTACATGAAACGTGTAGGACAGCGTGATCTCCGGCACGTATCTGGCCTCGCGATCATTGACGATATCGGGGCTGACGAAGAAGGTCACCGGCATGGTCACCCGCTCCCCCGGCTGCAGGATCTGCTCGGAGAAGCAGAAGCACTCGATCTTCTCGAAGTAATAGCCCGCCGAGAACGGGGCCACGTTATAGCTCGCCTGCCCGGCAATGGGGCGGTCGGTGGGATTGTAGGCCTCGTAGAAGGCAAGCCCGGTCTCGCCGATACGGATCTCGACGACATTCTGCAGCGGGCGGAATTCCCAGGGCATGCCCCGCTCCCTGGAAGCGTCGAAGCGCACCCGGATGGTGCGATCCAGCACCACGTCGGAGCCCCGGTCCGCCTCCTGGGTGACCCCGCCGAAGCCCGTGACCCGACAGAACCAGTCGTAAAACGGCACCGAGGCCCAGGCCAGCGCCCCCATCACCACCACGACCCCGACCATCTTCAGGGCGGTCTTCTGACTGCGGTTCAGATTTTTCATCGGCCTGACTCCCCTGCAGTGATCGCCGGCGCGCCGGCACCTGCCTGGCGCAGCCCCGGCACGCCGTTCTCGCGCGCCTTGACCAACGACAGGCCGAAGACCAACGCGGCGAAGGCCAGCAGCACCGCCCCCAGCCCGTAATTGCGGCTGGCGCGGCGCCGGTGCAGCTCGTGATCGGGGCGAAAGCGCATCTTACCAGCCTCCCATGCCGAAGGACTTCAGGCCCGCCTCCGCCAGAAGCGCGCCGAACATGAACAGGATATAGAGGAGCGACAGCCTGAACAGGGCGCGCTCGGCACGGTGCCGGTCCCCGTCGCTGTCGGCATCCGAGCGCCGGGCCACGGCCCGGGCGGCGCGCAGGAACAGCGCGTTCATCACCAGCGCCACGGCCATGTAGAGGGGCCCGCCCACCGAGGTCGCCCCCAGCGCCAGCGACACCACCGCCAGCACCAGGCTGTAGGCGAGGATGTGGCGGCGGGTGGCCGCCCGCCCGGCCACTTCCGGCAGCATCGGCACGCCCGCGCGGGCGTAATCGCCCTTGACGAACAGCGACAGCGCCCAGAAATGCGGCGGCGTCCAGGCGAAGATCAGGGCGAACATCAGCAGGCTCTCCAGCGACACGCCCCCGGTCGCTGCCGCCCAGCCCACCATCGGCGGAAAGCCCCCGGCGGCCCCGCCGATGACGATGTTCTGCGGCGTGCGCCGCTTCAGCCCCATCGTGTAGATCACCACATAGAAGAAGATGGTGAAGGCCAGCAGCCCCGCGGCCACGACATTGGTCGCCAGCCACAGCATCACCACCGAGAAGGCGGCCAGGGTAAGGCCGATGGCCAGCGCCTCGCCGCGCGCGACCCTCCCCGAGGGGATCGGCCGGGCTCTCGTGCGCAGCATCAGCGCGTCGATATCGGCCTCCCACCACATGTTGAGCGCCCCGGCCGCCCCCCCGCCCACGGCGATGCAGATGATCGCCACCAGCGCCACGAAGGGATGCACCGATACCGGCGCCACCAGCAGCCCGACCAGGGCGGTGAAGACCACGAGCGACATCACCCGGGGCTTGAGCAGGGCGAAATAGTCGCCGAAGCTCGCTTCAAGCTCGTGATTGATGCTGGTTGCGTCGCTCATGCCCTGCTCCCGCTGCTCCGCCGCTTCCGCTCGTCATCCCGAACATCGTCCCGGGGATCGTCCCGGCCATCCTCGCGCCCCGCATCCCCGCGCCCCGGCTCCCGGTCGGGCGGCAGCATCGCCATTGCCCGGCCGTCCGCCTTTCGCCCGCCTATCTCTCGGCCAGCTGCACCGTGGGCGCGATGGAGGCATATTCCTCGCGCGCCTGCTCGAGCCAGGCTTCGTATTCTTCCTGCGTCACGGCCTTGACGGTGATCGGCATGTAGGCGTGATCCTTGCCGCAAAGCTCGGAGCACTGGCCGAAATAGATGCCTTCCTTGCCCTCGTCCACCTCGAACCACAGCTGGGCGATGCGCCCGGGCACCGCGTCCTGCTTCACGCCGAAGGCGGGGATGGTCCAGGAGTGGATCACGTCGGAGCCGGTGACGTTCATCACGATCACCTTGCCGGTGGGGATCACCACGGCGGTATCGGTGGCCAGCAGGAATTCGTCGCGCGAATAGCCGGCCCGCTCGAGGCGCGCCACCATGGCGTCGTTGAGCACGAAATCCCGGGCGCCGGCCTCGTAATCGCTGTCTTCCAGAGTCGCCGGGTGGCCGATCAGGTAGCTGTCGAAGCCGAAGCCTTCGTCCGGGTATTCGTAGCTCCAGTACCACTGGTTGCCGGTCACCTTGATCACCACGTCGCCATCGGGGATGATCTGCTGCTTGAACAGCACCGGCAGGCTGAACGAGCCGATCACCACCAGGATGACGATCGGCACCAGGGTCCAGGCGATCTCGATGAAGGTATTGTGGGTGAAGCTCCCGGGCTCGGGATTGGCGCGCCGGTTGTGGCGCAGGATCACCCAGGCGATCAGGGCGAAGACGAACAGGCAGATGCCGGTGATGATGACCAGCACCAGGTGGTCGAGCGCATATGTATCCGCGGCGATCGAAGTCGCCGCCGGCTGAAAGCCCATCCGCCCGTCCACCGGAGCGCCCTTGACCTCGAGCCCCTGCTGGGCCGCGGCGCCGCCGGCGGCGAAAACCGTCATCGAAGCCGCAAAAGCCGCAAAGGATGCTCTTCCTGCACTGTTCTTACGCATCTTACGCATGAGGCCCTCTTTCTCCCTGTTCTTTCCCGTCGGCGCTTCTTTCCCGTCGGCGCTCTTCCGGCATTCTTTCGCGCCGGCATCCGCGCCCGGGACGCCCGGTCCCGTCCCCGGGCTGTCCCGCATCCTCGCGGCAGGTCGCCGGCAGGCGCGGGATTCCCGTTGTGTCTTTCTCCTGAAAAACCATATTAGCCGTCGAGGAACAAGAAATTTTCTTGATCTGGATCAAACTTTCTTCCCCGAAGCCGGATGATTCAGATCAAGATGCCGCAACCGCCCCGGCGCGGCGGCAACGGAAAAGAGAGGACAGAATGCCCGATACCAGCCCCTTCCGCCCCCTTGAGACGATGCTGGACGCCGAGGCCGCGCTGCGGCTGGTGCGCGAGGCGACCGCCGGCGCCGACGACGGGGAACTGTTCCTGGAGCGGCGGCGCTCGGAAATGCTGGTCCTTGACGACCGGCGGCTGAGAACCGCGAGCTTCGATGCCTCCGAGGGTTTCGGCCTGCGCGCCATTCGCGGCGAGGCGACAGGCTATGCCCATTCGAGCGAGATCGGCGAGGCGGCGCTCCGGCGCGCGGTGGAGACGGCCCGGCTGGCCGTGGGCGCCGGTGGCGCCAGCCTCGCCCCGCCCCCGCCCGCCAGCAACCGGCACCTCTATACCGACCGCGATCCGATGGAAGACGCAACCTTCCCGGTCAAGGTCGAGACCCTGCGCGCGATCGACGATTACGCCCGCGCCCGCGACCGCCGGGTGGTGCAGGTCACCGCCATGCTGCGCGCCAGCCTGCAGGAAGTGGAGATCCTGCGCCCGGACGAAACCCGGGTCCGCGACACCCGCCCGATGGCCCAGCTCTACATCTCGGTGATCGTCGAGAAGGACGGACGGCGCGAAACCGGCAGCCACGGCAGCGGCGGGCGGCTGGGCCTTGCGGGCCTTCTGGAGCCGGCGCACTGGCAGGCCAGCGTGGACGAGGCCCTGCGCATCGCGCTCGTCAATCTCGAGGCCGTCCCGGCACCGGCCGGGCAGATGGACGTGGTGCTCGGCGCCGGCTGGCCCGGCATCATGCTGCACGAGGCGGTGGGCCACGGGCTCGAGGGCGACTTCAACCGCAAGGGCACATCCGCCTTTAGCGGCCGCATCGGCCAGCAGGTGGCGGCGCGCGGGGTGACGGTAGTCGATGACGGCACCATTCCCGACCGGCGCGGCTCGATCACGGTGGATGACGAAGGCACGCCATCGCGCCGCACCACGCTGATCGAGGACGGCGTACTGGCGGGCTACATGCAGGACCGCCAGAATGCCCGGCTGATGGGCGCCGTGCCCACCGGCAACGGCCGGCGTCAGTCCTACGCCCACGCCCCCATGCCGCGCATGACCAACACCATGATGCTGGGCGGCGAGGCCACGCGCGAAGAGGTGCTGGCCGAGCTCGGGGACGGCATCTACGCGGTCGGCTTCTCCGGCGGCCAGGTGGACATCACCAACGGCAAGTTCGTCTTCTCCTGCACCGAGGCCTACCGGGTGAAGAATGGCCGTGTAGGCGCCCCGATCGTGGGCGCAACCCTGATCGGCGACGGCCCGAACGCCATGAAACAGGTGCGCGTGATCGGCAATGACATGGCGATGGATCCCGGCATCGGCACCTGCGGCAAGGCAGGCCAGAGCGTGCCCGTGGGCGTGGGCCAGCCGACGCTGCTGATCGGCGGGCTCACCGTGGGGGGCGCGGGGTGAGGATTTCATGCCTCCGGCGGGAGTATTTTCGGAAAGGCGAAAGGGGGCGCGGCGCTTCGGCTTCCGGGCATGGGAGGATTTTTCGAAAAACGTGTTTTCATTCACTTCCCGTTAACCATTGCCGGCTATCGTGATCCTGCAAGAGACGGAGCGAGGCAGCCAGTGGATCTCATCCCTTCCCCCCACCCC
>JALTZY010000300.1:8943-9928 GCA_027045905.1 Paracoccaceae bacterium | reverse complement strand
GTGGCGGGGAGGTTGCGGAGCGATTTTGTGGACGAGAAAGAGTTTGAAAACTGGCTGAAGCAGCAGGACCGGGAAACCTGCATAAAGATCGCCACCCGCGCGGCGCTAAGGGTGTTTCCGGTGGCAGCGCAATCTCCCTTTTATGAGGGAAAAGAGAACCTCGTCCTCTTGACTGCCCGGTGTATCTTGATTTCGGGGGTTGCGGCGGTATTTTCAACCCCGGAGATAGAACGAGCCGTTGTCCCCGCAGCAAGTGCGGCCTCTTTCTGCCCCCATGTAGCTACTGATGCCGCTAGCTTTGCTGTCGCGTATGCCGTTGATGCAAGCACGACATCCGTTAATGTCAGTATCGCATCCAATGCTGCTGTTTCATCTATTAATGCCATTGTTGCGGCTGCCAGTGCTGCCAGCACTACAGTCGGTGGCAAAACACATTCTGTATTTCAGACTGCGACCGAGAGCGATACCAAGGTGCCAACGGGGGAAATGTTCCTGACCCGCCTCTGGCACGGCAAGCCCGCGCCTGACTGGAAGCTCTCCGGCAAGAACCTCCTCGACACTCCCGCCTTCGCCTTCTGGAAAGAATGGTATCAGGGCTATCTCACCGGCCACCCGATGGACTGGAACCTGCAACGCGAAGTAGCGCTGATCCCGGATGCAGATTGGAAAAAGGGCGCCGAGCATATCGCCCGGCTGATCGAGGAAATCCGGGCGCGGTTTGAAGCACCGAGCGCGACGCCCTACCAACCGACTGAGCAGGAGCGCAATAACGTCGCCGCGCGGGTTTCGATGAACCGTGAAGCCTTGGCGCTTTCCATAGCCGGGGTGCTTGAGCAGATCGCAGCGTTTCGCGAACAGGTGCGGAAAAACAATCGGGGCTGTCCTAGATAACCAACTTTGAGGTTATCATGGGCCGTATGAGAAAGAGCCGTTTAAGCAAGCATAAGCAATCCCGCCTGATCGAGCATTTTGTGGCCGGAACCAC
>JALTZY010000300.1:0-8933 GCA_027045905.1 Paracoccaceae bacterium | reverse complement strand
TGACCCATTGGCGCAGTTATCACAGCTAAGACAATGGGTTAAGACGTATCTAAACTAGTTATCTAGGACATCCCCAAACAATCTCCTTGAGCCGGATTTCAAAGCGGACTTGCTTGCGTTTCTCGACAAGCTGAAGACAAGCCTTGAAGCGCTGATGCGGGAGCTTCCCGGCGAAGGCGAGGAGATTTCCGAAGACAAGGCGACCGCGCTGGTGCGCTGGTTTCGGGCGTTTATGCCTTTGGTCAGAAAAGAAGCACGCATATATGTAGCGCCACAAAATATTGCGAAGGCGGCCGTTCCCAGCGGAATCATTCTGGGGTGTACCGGAATAGGCTTTATGGTTGGCGGGCCAGTAGGGGCTGGCGCAGGTGGTTTTGTTGGCAACCTGACACCGGCCAGATCAAACCATCAAAGGCCGTTGAAGGACTGCTGAACACGACTGACTCTCCACCGGATGCCAGTTAACCCCTACCCGGTAATTGCACGAATCGAACATTTGCTATATGCCAGCAGGGCCTTGGGGGTGAACGAGGCAACAGATGAAACATTTGCTATTCGTGGCGGCAATATCCGCGGGGCTTTCGGCGGGCATGGCCGAAGCCGGGGCGATCAAGCGGGCCTGTCTCAAGGCCGACCGGGCGGCGGCGTCGCGCGAGCTTTGCAGCTGTATCGAGCGGGTGGCGCGGCCGATGTTTACCCATGCGCAGAAGCGGCGGATTGCGAAATTCTTTGCCGATCCGCATCTGAGCCAGGAATTGCGCGCCTCCGACCGGCGCTCGGACGAGCGCTTCTGGGAGCTGTATCAGGCTTGGGGCGCGGCGGCCGAGGCGCAATGCGGCTGAGGCTGCGAAGAGGGGGCGGCGCACCGCCCCCGTCTTGCGCGCCGATGCGCTATTGCAGCAGGCAGCAGCCCTGGAGGTTCTGCGAGGAGGCGTTCGTGGTCACGGTCAGGAACAGCTCGAACGGATAGATGATGTCCGACATGCCGTCGGAGCATTGCTGGTTGTTCAACTGTCCCGAAATGGCGCCGGACTGGAAGCTGTAGGGGTAGGAAGTGCCGCCGACGCTGGTAATAGCGCCGGTGATCGGCGCGCCCTGGCTGCCGACATCCTCGAAGGATGTGGTGCCGTTGCTGTTGATCTGGAAGGTCCAGAACGGCTCGGTGCCGGCGCAGGTAAGGCCCGCCTGCATCCCCTGCGGGCTGGTCGAGCCGCCGCCCATGGCGGTGCCGGTCTCGTGCATGTAGCCCACCTGGCCCTGGACCGAGACCTTGAGCCAGTCGCCGCTGAGCGGCTCGAGCACGGCGATCGGGGTGTTTGGCGCAAGGATGGTGATCTGCGGCGCGGTGTCGTTGGGGAATTCGAACACCTGCACCGGATAGCCCGGGGTGGTGACGACATAGGTCGCGCCCGGCTGGGGTTGCGGCTGGGGCTGCGGCGCCGCGGAGCGCAGGTAGCGGTTGCGCACCCAGCCATAGCCGCCGTCGGAGAGCTCCACACGCGACCATTTGCGGTTCGGGCTGACCTCGACCACGTTGATCGCCGTGCCCTCGGGCAGGACCAGCAGGCGGCCGAAGCCGGTGCCGGGGCCGATCCGCACCACGAGGCCGCCATCGGGGTCATTGGCGGGGATGCCGTTGACCCGGTGCATCCCCGTACCGTCATTTGCCGTCTGCGGCTGGGGCTGGGCCGGATCGACGAGGAAGGAGCGCGCCACATAGGCGACCTGGCCCTGCCAGTTGATGATCGCCCAGCGCCCGGAAGGGTCATAGCCCAGCACGCTGACGAGCGTGCCGGAGGGCAGATCGCCGATATCGGCATAATTGGTGCCGGGTCCGCTGCGGACATTGAGATAGCCCGAATTGGTGTTCTTGACCCGCTTCTGGACTTCGGCCAGCGCGGCCTGGCTGCCCGCTGCGAGCAGCGGCAGGGTGAAAAGAGCGGCGCGTATCAGGGTTTTCATCTGGATCTCCGTTGGTGAAATGTCTTGGGGCAGATTGCCGGCGGGAAGAGTGATATTCAATATCAGCGCCCTGTCAGGGGATACGCCGGAGCATTCGCTCAGTCGGGCAGGTGAGGAGCATCCACCGCCCTGATCCAGGGCTTGATGTCCAGGAGCGGGGTATTGTCATAGCAGTCAATGGCGTCGATTTCGACAATGCCGTTATTCGTATCCAGCCCGGTGATGCGCACCGTGGCCATGGCGATCGGGTTCGGTCGCACCGGCGAGCGCAGTACGAAGGTACCGCGCGGGCCGTCCAGGTGAGAGGGCCGTTGCAGGATCAGATCACGCCGGCCCCGGTCCGTCCAGTAGAGCAGGATGATCTGGCGGCCCGCCTCCAGTCCGGTCAGGCCGGGGATATAGGCAGGCTCCAGTTCGATGCGCGCATATTCGCACCCAGTCTCGCGTGCCCGGCTGACATTGCGCGGCGCATCGCCGGGCTGCCACGGAGAACGAATACGCCCGATGAAGGTCACGCGGGGGCCGGTGGCGGTCTCCGCCGGGTCAAAGGGAAGGGCGGTCTCGCCTTCGCGCAGGTCATGGCTCATGAGGTGGCTCCCGATCGGCTCTCGGGCCCAGCATCGGCCATATTGGCGAAGGGGGCAAGGGTGCAAAGGCGGCAGGGGTGCAACCGGCCGGAGAGCGCAGCCCGGCCCCCGGGGCGGGTTGCGGGGGCTTCCCGGGGACGGACGCAGACGGCAGAGCGCGGATCCGCTTCCGTCCTGCATGGCCATGGCGGGTGCTCACGGGGTGACGCGCCCGATTTTTCTGCGAAAAATCGTAGCCTCCCGGCGTAAATATCCGGTTAAACCGAAGCCGGCGGGGGCGGTGTCGCGGGACGGGTGCGTGGGGTGGTGCTCGAGGTTCGCAGCAATGGTCCTGCCAGGCTCAGGGAGCGATCCCGGCATGTTCCATGGCCGCATCTATCGCCTCCTTGGTTTCGTCCAGCAGGCCGGTCAGAGGGGAGCGCACTTCGCCCGAGCAATGGCCGAGCTGAGAAAGCGCGTATTTGGCGCCACACACGCCGGGCTCCATGAAGATCGCCTCGTGGAGCGGCATCAGCCGGTCCTGGTATTCGAGCGCCTTGGCGTAGTCGCCTGCCAGCGTCGCCGCCTGGAATTCGGCGCAGAGCCGGGGGGCCACGTTGGCGGTGACCGAGATGCAGCCCTGCCCGCCATGGGCGTTGAAGCCGAGCGCACTGGCATCTTCGCCGGAAAGCTGGATGAAGTCCCTGCCACAGGCGGCGCGCTGTTTTGAGACGCGGGTAATGTCGCCGGTTGCGTCCTTGACGCCGATGATATTGGGCAGTCTGGCAAGCTCGGCCATGGTCTCCACCGACATGTCCACCGCCGAACGGCCGGGGATATTATAGATGATGATCGGCAGGCCCAGTTCCTCGAGCGCTGCGAAATGGGCGTAGAGGCCGCGCTGGGTGGGTTTGTTGTAGTAGGGTGTGACCACCAGCGCCGCATCGGCGCCCACGGCGCGGGCATGGGTGACGAAGCGGATTGCCTCCACGGTATTGTTCGATCCGGCTCCGGCGATGACCGGCACCCGGCCGGCGGCGGTCTTGACCACGGTTTCGATCACCGCTTCGTGCTCTTTATGGCTGAGCGTGGGGCTCTCGCCGGTAGTGCCCACGGGAACCAGTGCGCTGGAGCCCTCGCTGATCTGCCACTCGACCAGGTGTTTGAGCGCGTCGAAGTCCACCTGTCCGTTGCTGAACGGGGTGACCAGGGCGGGCATGGAACCTTTGAGCATGGGCGGGTTTTCCTATCCTTGGCGCCTGTCCTTGGCGCGGCACGGTGAATCGCGCTGTGAATCGCGCGTTGCGGGCGTGGCGGAAACTAGCCGTCCCGGCCCGCTTTGCCAAGATTGTGTCTTGCCGGGAGGCCCGACTGGGGTAGTCTGGCTCCATGAAGAACGAAATTCCATGCTTTTCGTGCCTTGTTCGGGGTCTTTTTCTCTCGCTGTTTCTGGCAATATCTTCCTCTCCGGCGGTATCGGGTGAAAATCCGGCCTATGTCGCCGCCCTGCGTACGGGGCTCGACCTGATGCGGGCCGGCAAATGGGAAGAGGCGATCGACACGGCCGGCGGGCCGGGCACTATCCGCCGCGACATCATCCTGTGGCACTATCTGCGTGCCTCCAGGGGCAGCTTCGCTCAGGCACGGGAGTTTCTTGCCCGGCGTCCGGAATGGCCGGGGCTGAAGCTCTTGCGCAAACGGGCCGAGGGGACCATCCCCGCCGGTGCCGATCCGCAGGCGGTGCTGGCCTTCTTCGCCGAGCAGCCGCCCCAGACCGGCACCGGCGCCCTGCGCCTTGCAGAGGCGCTGCAGGCCAGCGGGCGGGGCGACGAGGCCGGGCCGCTGCTGGCATGGGCGTGGTCCACCATGGCGATGCGCGAGAGCGAAGAGGCGGCGCTGCTCGCTTCCCATGCCGCCCTGCTCGCCCCCCACCACTGGGAGCGCCTCGACATGCTGCTGTGGCGCGGCGAGACCGAAACCGCCGGGCGCATGCTGCCGCTGGTGGACAGCGCCCACCGGGCGCTTGCCCGGGCGCGCATCATGCTGCGCGAGCGCAAGGGGGGCGTGGACGCGGCGATCGAGGCGGTGCCGGCAGCGCTGAAGGACGATCCGGGTCTCGCCTATGAGCGCTTCCTGTGGCGCGCCGCCAAGGGGCGCAACCAGAGTGCGGCGGAGCTTCTGCTGGCGCGCTCGGCAAGCGCCGCCTCTCTGGGCGATCCGGCGCGCTGGGGCTCTTGGCGGCGCATACTGGCGCGCTGGTCCATGCGCGAGGGAAAGGCGCGCCAGGCCTACCGGCTGGCGGCGAACCACCACATCGCCGCCGGCAGCGACCGCAACGATCTCGAATGGCTTGCCGGCTATATCGCCCTAAGCAAGCTTGGCGATCCCGAGGCCGCGCTTCGCCACTTTCAGGCCTTTCGCGAAGGCGTCAAAAGCCCGATCAGCCTGGGCCGGGCCGGCTACTGGCTGGGGCGGGCATACGAAGCCCTTGGGCGGAGCGTCGAGGCGGCCGAGGCCTACCGCTTCGGCGCCCGCTACCAGACATCCTTCTACGGTCAGCTCGCTGCGGAGAAGGCGGGTCTGCCCATGGACCCGGCGCTGGTGGGCGCCGAACGCTTCAGCGGCTGGGAGCAGGCCGCCTTCTGGGGCGACAGCAGGATGGTGGCCATGCGCCTGTTGCAGGCGGCGGGCGAGCGCTATCTGGCGCTGCGCTTCGGCCAGCAGCTGGCCGAGGAGCTGGAGCGCGACGACCTGGGCCGGATGCTGGGCTGGGCCGAGAGCGTGGGCGCGGCCTATCTGCAGGTGAAGCTGGCGAAATATCTGGTGCGCACCCGCGACCTGATGTTCGTGCGGGCCTATTACGCGCTGGTGGAACTGCCGGAGCGCGAGGACGTCGCGCGGGAATTCGCCCTGTCGATCATGCGCCGCGAAAGCGAATTCCACCCGGGAGTGGTATCCCATGCCGGGGCGGCGGGGCTGATGCAGCTGATGCCCGCCACCGCCCGCGACATGGCCCGCAAGCTGGAGATCGCCTACGACCGGGGCCGGCTGACCGGGGACCCGGCCTATAACATCCGCCTCGGCCAGGAGTATCTGGCCTGGCTGTTCGAGGAATACGGGCCCAACCCGGTGCTGGTGGCGGTGGCCTACAATGCGGGCCCCGGCCGCGCTCGCCGCTGGGTCGAGGAGATGGGCCATCCCGGCGCGCGCGATGTCAATGCGGTGGACTGGATCGAGCACATCCCGTTCCGCGAGACCCGCAACTACGTGATGCGCGTGACCGAAGGCCTTGCCCCCTACCGGGCGCGCCTTGCGGGCCGGACCCTGCCGCTGACTTTGCGCCGCGAGATCGGTTCGCGCTGAGCGTCACGAGCGTCACGAGCGTCACCGGCTCGGGGTCGGACTCCCTCCCGGCGGCGCGCGCCACAGGGTAAACAGCCCCGCCGCCACCACCACCCCGGCGCCGATGACCACATTCCAGCGCAGCGCCTCGCCGAAAATCCCTACCCCGAGCAGGGCCACGAATACCAGTTGCAGAAAGGCAAAGGGCTGCACCACGCTGGCCTCGGCCGCCTCGTAGCAGCGGATCAGCAGCCAGTGGCCCAGCAGCGAGGCGCCCGAGAGCGCCAGCACCCAGCCCCAGTCCTCTACCGCAATGGGCTGCCAGTAGAACACCCCCGCCGCGCTCATCGCCAGCGCCCCGCTCACGCCGGTCCAGAACAGGCTGGTCGCGGCGCTGTCGTCGCGCGCGACCAGGCGGGTGAGCAGGCCGTAAACGGCGAATGCCAGCGCCCCGCCCAGGGCGACCAGCGCGCCCGGCGACAGCATTCGCGCGCCCGGCTCGAGGATGATCAGCACGCCGACAAAGCCCGCGCCGATCCCCGCCCGGCGCCGCCATCCCACCCGCTCGCCCAGCACCGGGCCGGAAAGTGCCGCGACCATCAGCGGGTAGGAGGCAAACAGCGCATGAGTCTCGATCAGCCCCAGCAGCGCGAAGGCGCTGACGGTCAGGCAGACTTCCGCCGCCAGCAGCAGCCCGCGCAGGACCTGGAGCACGGGCCTTGCGCTGCGTGCCGTGATACGCAGGCCGCCGGGGCTTCGCGCCGCCCGCACCAGCACGAAACCGGCGAAGAACCAGTAGCGGATCATCACCACCACGATCACGCCATTGCGCGCCGCCACATGGCGCGACATGGCATCCATCAGGGCGAAGGTGGCGGTGGCCGCCACCATCAGCAGTACGCCCCTGCGCGCGTCATCGCCCGCGTTACCGCCCATGATGATTCGCTCTGCTCAGCCTGCCGAGGCTCATGTGCCGCTTGCGCCCGTAACCCGGCGCGCGCTCCACCGCAAAGCCCGCATCCGCCAGCGCCCGGCGCACATGGCCCGCGGCGCTATAGGTGGCGAAGCTGCCCCCCGGCGCGGTGTGGCGGGCTACCTCGCGCATCAGATCGGGGCTCCAGAGGCCCGGATTCTTCGCCGGCGCGAAGCCATCGAGAAACCATGCATCGGCCCGCCCCGGCCAGCGCGGCAGGGTCTCGGCCGCATCGCCCGGGATCACCTCCACCTCCAGCCCGCCAAGGGTGAAGCGGCGCTTGCCCGCGCCCCAGGCCTCGAGGAAGGGTGCGGCGAGGTCCGCCAGTTCGGCAAATGGCGAGAGCGCGCGGGCCATGTCTTCGGCGCGCATCGCAAAGGCCTCGAACGAGGTAAAGCGCACGCGCCCCTCCCCCCGCCAGGCCTGGGCCAGGGCCAGCATGTTGAGCCCGGTGCCGAAGCCAAGCTCGGCGACTCGGAAGCCGTCGCAGAGCCGCGCGGGCAGACCGTTGCCTGCCAGGAAGGTGTGGCGGCTCTCCGCCAGCCCGTTTTCGAGGCTGAAATAGGTATCGTCGAAGCGCTGCGAGACCGGCACATCGCCGGGCTTCCATGTGAGAGTTGCGCTCTGGTCGTTTGTCATCGTCTGGCCTAGAAGGGGCGCGAAAGCGCGCGCGCTGATGGCGTGAATGGCGCGACAATGGGCAAAGGGCCGGGATTTGGCAATGACGGATGTGACCATATACGGCGCCGGGATCTTCGGCCTGTCGATCGCCTGGGCCTGCGTCCGGCGCGGCGCGCGCGTGCAGGTGGTGGACCCGCACGGCCCCGGCGCGGGCGCCTCGGGCGGGCTGGTGGGCGCGCTGGCCCCGCATGCCCCCGAGCGCTGGAACGAAAAGAAGCAGTTTCAGCTCGAAAGCCTGCTGATGGCGGCGGATTTCTGGCGCGAGGTGCGCGTGGCGGGCGGGCGCGATCCCGGCTATCGGCGCTCGGGCCGGGTGCAGATGGTAGAGAACGAACGCGGGCTGGCGCTCGCCCGCGAGCGGGTGGGTGAGGCGCGTGCACACTGGCAGGGCGAGGCGGTCTGGCAGGTGTTGGAGCGAAACCCTGCCCCAGGCTGGGCGCCCGACAGCCCCGCCGGCGCATGGGTGCTGGACACGCTGAGCGCGCGGATGCACCCGTGCATGGCCGGCGCGGCGCTGGTGGCGGCGCTGGCCGCGCGCGGGGTCGCGGTGCAGGCGGAGGCCACGCCGCGCGGCGCGATGGTCTGGGCGACCGGGGTGGCGGGGCTGGTCGATCTTTCGGCCGCGCTGGGCCGTGAGGTGGGCAACGGGGTCAAGGGCCAGTCGGCTCTGCTCGCCCATGACGCGCGCGACCTGCCGCAGCTTTATGTCGAGGGGCTGCATGCCGTCCCCCATGCCGATGGTACGGTGGCGATCGGCTCGACCAGCGAGCGCGAATATGAGGTGCCGGATACGACCGACGCCCAGCTTGACGCGCTACTGGAAAAAGCCCGCGCGCTGGTGCCGGCGCTTGCCGATGCGCCGGTCGTCGCCCGCTGGGCAGGGGTGCGCCCGCGCGCGCTGAGCCGCGCGCCGATGCTGGGGGAGTGGCCGGGACGCAAGGGCCACTTCATCGCCAATGGCGGCTTCAAGATCGGCTTCGGCATGGCGCCGAAAGTGGCCGAAGTCATGGCCGAGCTGGTGCTCGAGGGGCGCGACGCGATCCCGCAGGGCTTTCGCGTGCAGGCGAGCCTCGGGAGGTAGGGTCAGGCCTCTGCCGTGGCTTCCATGCACAGCCGCCCGTCCGGCCCGCGCAGCCAGAGCCGGGCGCCGTCGCGGCACAGCACCCCCTCTTCGCCCTGAAACAGCGGTGCGGTGGCGCGGAAGCGAAAGCCCAGCAGCGGGCCGATCTCGCGCGCGGCCTTCAGCATCAGCAGTTGCGCGAGCAGCGGGCCATGGACCACGAGGCCGGGATAGTGCTCGACCGCGCGCGCATGATCGGCATCGTAATGGATCCGGTGGCCGTTCATGGTCAGGGCCGAATAGCGAAACAGCAGGGTGGTGGAAAAGGCGCGCGGCTCGGCGCCGGGCG
>JALTZY010000299.1 GCA_027045905.1 Paracoccaceae bacterium | reverse complement strand
AGCCCATGAGGTGATCGCCAATTTTGCGCTTGATGCGATCATCCTCCGTACCCCTTCAGGCGACGAGGAAACCATTTGGCCCTATCGTGATCTGACCAGTGTTAATCCGGTTTTACCGGGGCAGCCGGTGCTTCTTGGCAGCCGGCACAAGCCTTTGGCGCGGCTGTTTATTGCCGATCCGGCCACCGCTGATCTGGTGCTGAAAAACGCACCGCATTTGTCTGCAGGTGCCAAATCAAGGCGGGTTCTGGTGCCGATGTTGCTGCTGGCCGGCGTCGTTGTTGGGGGCAGCGTGGCGGCCTGGTTCACAGCCTTTAGCCCATCGCGCTATATCGCTGAAGCCATCCCTGCCCCGGTGCGCTCCACTTTGGGCGGGCAGGTCATCAAAAGCCTTACCCGTGGCCGGAAAATGTGTACAGCCCCGGCGGGGGTGGCCGCATTGTCAAAACTTTCCGGGAAACTGATGACAGCCAGCGGAACCACTGACCGGTTCCGCATAGAAGTTGCCAGGCTGGGCATGGTCAATGCGTTTGCGGCGCCCGGCGAACGGGTGATTGTGACCCGCGGACTTTTGAATTTTGTCGACAGCCCGGAAGAGTTGGCCGGTGTTGTGGCCCATGAGATCGGTCATGGGCTGGAACGCCATCCTGAAGCTGCGCTGGTGCGTGCGCTGGGCCTGACGGCTGCCTTCAGTTTTTTGTTTGGCGGCAGTGAATTTGGCTCCAGCCTGGGTTCCGCCGGTTCGGTTCTGGTGCAAATGCGATTTTCGCGCGAGGCGGAGCGCGAGGCTGATACCCATGCCATCCGTATGCTTAATGCCCTTGGCACAGACACCAGACCCTTCGCCGGGTTCTTCCGCCGGCTGCAAGCCCGCCGCAAAGACACAGACAGGGCTAAGAAGCGCGAAACCCGGATCTTCGATGTTCTCAGCACGCATCCGCCAACGGCTGAACGGATTGCCCGGATTGAGCAGGCCGGCGTCAGGTCCGCCGGCCCGAAGGTTCCAGTTCTCACCGCTGCGGAATGGAAGGCCCTCAAGGCGATCTGTTCTGATGGCGACAACCGGTCCGAGAAAGCCGGTGAAGGGGCCAAAGGGGGAGCCAAAGACGAAGCCAGAGAGAAAGATATTTAGGCTGTCTCCATTTTGACGGGGTCACAGCCATGGCGGCCTCATTCATGTGGTGTTCAGACGCTGGCTTTTATGATCTGTTGCAGGATCAAACAGGGAAGCTGGAGCTTGCGTGGATTTTATGAAAAACATGTTTGCAGCAATTCTTGTCGCCGTGGTCGTGATTTCGGCGCCGGCCGGATTTAATGTCGATGCGGCCAACTGCGCGATTTCACGCTCTGAAGCGCGCAAGTTGATGTCCCAGCAGGGCCTGATTTCTGCCGGTCAGGCGGCGCGGATTGCTGCACAAAAGGCATCCGGCCGGGTGATCAATGCCAGATTGTGCAAAAGTGGCAGTCAATATTACTATAGTGTCAATGTGACGCTAAGTTCCGGCGGCGGCAACAAGCTGAAAAGCCTGCGTGTCAATGCGCGAAGTGGCACCGTCTATTGATCTGAAATTGGCCAGCATAGGATCTTGAAACGCCGTGCGGTTACTTGTCATTGAAGACGAACCCCGTCTTAATCGTCAGCTTGAAGTGGCGCTGTGTGAGGCCGGTTATGCCGTGGATACCGCCTTTGATGGCGAAGAGGGCCATTTTCTTGGCGATACCGAGCCCTATGATGCGGTGATCCTTGATCTGGGACTGCCGAAACGGGATGGCATCAGCGTGTTGGAGCAATGGCGCCGCGAGGGCCGCAAGATGCCGGTGCTGATTCTCACCGCCCGAGACCGCTGGAGCGACAAGGTGGCCGGCATTGATGCCGGTGCCGATGATTATGTTGCCAAGCCGTTTCATATTGAGGAGATTCTGGCCCGGGTGCGGGCCCTTGTGCGCCGTGCCAAAGGTCATGCGTCAAGCGAGCTGGAATGCGGACCGGTGCGGCTTGACACCAAGTCAGCGCGAGTGACCTTTGACGGCGACCCGGTCAAGCTGACCTCCCATGAATTTCGCCTG
>JALTZY010000298.1 GCA_027045905.1 Paracoccaceae bacterium | reverse complement strand
CGTTTTTCATGTGGCATATCCTTTTCTCTCTGAGAATCGCGGCGCGTCAACACCGCCATGATATGCCACCCAATCACCCCATCACCAACTTTCGGGCATTGCTCTCTCGCTCTAGGCTCAGATAGGCTCAGTTCTTGCGCCGCATTTTATCCCAGTGCCTATTAATTCGTACCACAGCAGCGCCTGCCGAAGGGGCCTGGGCGGGTGGCATCAGCTGTTGGAGCAGGAGAGGCCGGTCCAGCACAGCTGCGGGGAGAAGCGGGGGCGGGTCATGGTAATGTCGTAGATCCTGCGCGCCCCGACCCCGGTCAGGGTCGGGTTGATCGCGGGCTCGTACTGCATCTCGGTCTCGACCATGATCACCCGGTCACCCTGGGCGATCATGGGGATGATGTCGCGGTAGTCGTTATTGACATCGGAATTTCTCAGCCGTTGCCTGCCGTCGGTGGCGCGCGACCAGTCCCGGCGCAGGACGCGACGGGCCGGATCGTCGCAGCGGCTGGTACAGCGCACCGGCGTAACCCGGATCCAGGCATCCTCTCCGCCCCGGGTCAGGAAGGCATAGACATTCTCGGCACCGTTCAGATAGCTGGTGTCGATCGGGTTGGTTTCGCGCGAAAACAGGTCGGCGATGGCGTAATTCCCCTTCAGCGCCAGGGAACGGGTGTGGTAAACATCGAAAAAGGCGTACATGGCGGTAAAGGCCCAGAGCAGGAAGGGCATAACCAGCACCGCCTCGACCGAGATCGAAGCCTCCTCGCGGCGCAGGAAATCGGCGGCCAGACGGCGGACCGGTCCAGAAACGGGGTCAGAGACCGGACGGCAGGCGAAGGGCAGGCGGCGCGGTTTCATCCGACCCTCCCTCACGGCTCGTTCACGAAGGTTGACGCCGCCACCAGAGCATAGCCGCCGCTGTCATCCAGCGGCATGTCCAGCACCAGCGGCGTGGTGTCGAAGAACGGATCGGTGATCATGCAGACGCGCACCATCATCAGTTCGTTCTGGGTGCCGAAATTGAAATCGACCACCGGGTCGATATTCGCATCGCGATTGACACAGGTATATTCCGGGGCGGGGAGATTCCAGCTGCTGGTGGAGATCGGCACCAGTTCGATCGTCAGCGAAGAGGTACACTCGCCGAGCACCAGCGCATCGTTGCAGATGCGTCGGCGCAGCTCGTCGCTGGTGGCCGGGTTGAGGGTGCCCAGGCGCAGGGTGCGGACATTCATGTCCACGGCCCGCTCCAGCAGCACCGAGCGCATCAGATAGACCCCGATCTCGATCGAGGACAGGAACAGGAACATGATCAGCGGGAAGAACAGCACGAATTCGATCGTGGCCGAGCCCTCTTCGCGCCGCAACCAGCCTGCGGAGGCGATATGCTCACGCGGGCGCCGCATGTCAATTGACCAGGCGCAGGGCCGAAATCTGCCGCGCGATGGCCGCAAAGGCGTCGGTCAGGTCGGCACCGTCCACGTCGAAATAATGCGCCGGCGATGAGGCGCAGGACCGCATCACCGCGGCCGAGGCGCTGGTGACCTCGAAACCGATCGTATAGACGGTGATGTTCTGCGCCTTGGCGGCGGAACAGATCGCGTCGAGCTGAGCATCCTTGGTCCAGCCGCCATTGCTGGAGACGGGCGTTCCCAGCCACCAGAACTGTTCGTACCAGTCGATGGTATAATTCGCCCACAGGTCCGGGAAGCTGTACTCCACCGCGCTGCCGGGCTCGTCCTGCCAGGAGCAGGACCACCACCACCAGCCGCTGCACGAATAGGAGGAGCCGGCACCATAGGGGTGGTCCTGCCACTCGCCGGTATGGGGCCAGTAGAACATGTCCGTGGCCGCCCGATAGACCGATACGCGGTCGGGATAGACCGTATTGTAATAGATTCCGCTGGGTCCGCTGCGGTAGCCGTCATTCAGGTAATACTGCGTGGTATTGACCCCGTCGGTCATCAGCACGATCACCTTCTTGATGCCGTTTTCGCTGTAGGAAAACGGGCGGTCATCAAAGGCCGCATCCACATATCCCGTATCCACCAGCCCCTGCACCACCGGCTGAAAGGCGGGGTCGAGGAAGGCCGAGCCCCATTTCATGCCGAGGTCGATCGAGGTATTGCCGCTGGCCTGCAGGTCGATGATCGCATCGCGCAGGTCCTGGGGCTCGTTCTCCATCGGCAGAATCCTGCGCCAGGCATCGATGGAGCACTCCCACCAGACAGGGCTGCTCCAGTAATAGGCATCGAAATGCCCGGTGCGCTTGTAGAGCGTATCGGGGTCTATCGCCGCGTCTTCGAAATCCTCCGCCTCGAAGGTGATGCAGGAGGAATATTCGTGCTCCTCGGTGACGGTGAGCTGGTCCAGTACGCTTTCGCCCGCCAGTACCTGCTGGGCATAGGGAACCAGGGTGATCGACACCGTATCGGGCTCCACCGTGCAGTCGGTGGTGGCATCGGGGTCGGAAGGGTCGCACATCAGGATGTTGACGAACTGGATCGCGGCCAGGCGCAGCAGGTCGATCTTGCTCCTGCCCCCGCTGTAGCTCCACCAGCCCATGGAGCCCGACACGTCCACCACCAGCGACACCTCGGTGCGCGTGGCGCTTTCCTCGGCGGTGCCGGCGGCGGGTGTCTGCAGATCGGTGATCCCCAGCATCCGCATGAAGGTCGTAGGCATGTCCATGTCGGCGCTGGCCGACACCCGGCGCGAGGTCAGCGAAGCCGTGGCGGTGATGTCATCGGCCCCGATATAGGCGCCCAGATCGGCCCGGTCGAAATAGTCCAGCACCACCTCTTCGGGGGACAGCTCCTGGTTCAGGCTGGCCGCCGCCAGAACGGCGCGGTCAAGCGTGCTCTGCAGGCGCGCGCGGTGGGTTTCGTAGCGCACCAGGTCCAGCGCCATGCCTCCCACCAGCAGCATCGCCATGAAAACGAACAGCGCAAAGACCACCAGCGAGCCGCTCTCGTCCCGGCCAAAGGCGCCGTGGCCGCGACCGCGCCTCCGGCAATGCCACGGCACAGTGCGTGCATGCGCATCCGCGCCCTTTCTCTCTGTCCGCTCACGCATGGCCATCTTCATTGCCTTTTCAGTACTCGAATCGATACCCGGAGCCGCCCCCGGAGACACAAGGCACGAATGCGAAGTGACTTCATTCCTGTGGCAGTAATAAGGCAGGAGCATGTCTTTTATTTTGATTTTGACGCGCTTTTCCCTGAAGCGGGACGGCAAAGCCCGGAGCCGCGGCACGGGCTGCTCGCCCGCGCCCCGGCCCGAACCGGCGCCGGCGGCAAGGCGAAGCATCGGAAAGCCCGAAATCGACCGAAAACCGCGGGCACCGGCAGAAAGTGGCGCAAAAAACTTGTGCCTCGTTAACCAAAACCCCATAAGCTGCGCGCTATTGTCGCACCCGTGATTCTCACGACCAGAAGGAGCCGAGAGGCCGATGCCCGCATCCAGCGCCGCCCCGAGGGAGCCGAGCTTCCGCGAATCCGTCGATCTGATGTTCAACCGCGCGGTGAATGTCATGGACCTTCCGCCGGGGCTCGAGGAGAAGATCCGCGTCTGCAATGCCACCTATATCGTGCGCTTCGGCGTGCGTCTGCGCGGCGAGGTGCAGACCTTTACCGGCTATCGCTCGGTCCATTCGGAGCATATGGAGCCGGTCAAGGGCGGCATCCGCTACGCTCTCGGCGTGAACCAGGACGAGGTCGAGGCCCTGGCGGCGCTGATGACCTACAAATGCGCCCTGGTCGAGGCGCCCTTCGGCGGCTCCAAGGGGGGCCTGTGCATCGACCCGCGCCAGTATGACGAACACGAGCTCGAACTGATCACCCGCCGCTTCGCCTACGAACTGGCCAAGCGCGACCTGATCAACCCGTCGCAGAACGTCCCGGCGCCGGACATGGGCACCGGCGAGCGCGAGATGGCCTGGATCGCCGACCAGTATGCGCGCATGAACACCACCGACATCAATGCCCGCGCCTGCGTCACCGGCAAGCCCGCCCATGCCGGCGGCATCCAGGGCCGGGTCGAGGCCACCGGGCGCGGGGTGCAATACGCGCTGCGCGAATTCTTCCGCCACCCGGAGGACGTGGCCGCTTCCGGGCTCTCCGGCAGCCTCGAAGGCAAGCGGATCATCGTGCAGGGGCTCGGCAATGTGGGCTATCACGCCGCCAGGTTCCTGTGCGCCGAGGACGGCGCGCGCATTACCGGCATCATCGAGCGCGACGGCGCGCTGGTGGACGAAGACGGCCTCGACGTGGAGGCGGTGCATCGCTGGATCACCCGCCACGGCGGGGTCAGGGGCTATGCGGATGCGACCTTTGTCGAGGAGAACGCCAGGGTGCTGGAGCATGACTGCGACATCCTGATCCCGGCGGCGCTCGAAGGGGTGATCAACCTCGCCAACGCCGCCCGCATCAAGGCGCCCCTGATCATCGAGGCCGCCAATGGCCCGATCACCGCCGGTGCCGACGAGATCCTCAATGACAGAGGCACCATCATCATCCCCGACATGTATGCCAATGCCGGAGGCGTCACGGTGAGCTATTTCGAATGGGTCAAGAATCTCAGCCATATCCGCTTCGGCCGGATGCAGCGCCGCCAGGAAGAGGCGCGCCATCATCTGGTGGTGAACGAGCTCGAGCGGCTCGACCGCTACCTGGGCGATGCCTGGAATCTGAGCCCGGATTTCAAGGAAAAATACCTGCGCGGCGCCGACGAACTGGAACTGGTGCGTTCGGGGCTGGATGACACGATGCGCACCGCCTACCAGGCGATGCGTGAGGTCTGGCACAACCGCGACGAAGTGAAAAACCTGCGCATGGCCGCCTATGTCGTGGCCATCGAGCGGGTCGCCCGGAGTTATCAGGCCAAGGGGCTGTAGGGCGTAGCCCCATGAACGTATCTCGTTGCCCGACCGGCCCGGGGCGCATGCGCGCCCCGCCCCGCCGGAGTGGAGGCGGCGGGGCACGGTCGGGGCAGGCCCGCCCGCCGCTACGAAAGTCCGTTCGCCTGCTGCACCGCGCGGATGAATTCGATGATGTCGGTGAGATCCGCATCCGTCAGCCCCTCGATCGGGGGCATGTTGCCAAAGCGCCAGTGGTGGCTCTTCACCCCGCGCCGAACCGCCATGCGGATCGCCATGTCGCCGTGGTGGCCGGGCACATAAAGGCGATGCACCAGCGGCGGCCCCTTGCCTTCGAGCCCGCCGGCATTGGCGCCGTGGCAGGCCGCACAGATCGCGCCGAAGGCCTGCTGGCCGCGCCGGGCGCCGCCTTCGAGCGCGGGCAGGGTCACGGCGACCATCTCGCCGCCGGCTGGCCGCGCGCCCGTAGCAGCGGATGCGCCCGCATCCGCGCCTGCGACGGCAGTCTCGCCCGGCCCCGACCCCTCGCTGGCGATCCACCAGCCCGCCGCCGCCAGAAGCACCGTCCCCGCGCCGGCCCAGATCCACTTGTTCATGGAGATTCTCCGTCTTGCCCCGTTTCCCGACGAAGCTGCGGCTTCCGGCAGGGGCAAGGTCAAGGGGGAAGCGACCTTTCGCTCAGGCCGTGCGCAAGGCCCGGTCGCCGCACCGCCAGCGTCGCGCCGCTGCGCCGAATGCCTCGAAGAGCGGGCGCGACACCGGGTCCTCGGCGGCGCGGTATTCCGGATGCCACTGCACTGCCATGGCAAAGCCCGGCGCGCCCTCGATATGGATCGCCTCCGGGGTGCCGTCCTCGGCGCGCCCGTCGATCACCACCCGCGGCCCGGGCTGCTTGATCCCCTGTCCGTGCAGCGTGTTGGTCATCACCTCGCAGGCGCCGAACAGCCGGGCAAATGGGCCGTCCTCGCTCAGGATCACCTTGTGGCGCAGGGCGAATTTCTCCTCCAGCGTACCGTCCGGCGGCATCCGGTGATTCATCCGCCCCGGAAGCTCGCGGATCTCCGGATGCAGGCTGCCGCCCATGGCCACGTTCATCTCCTGAAAGCCCCGGCAGATCCCCAGCACCGGCTGGCCGCGCGCCACGCATTCGCGCACCAGCGGCAGGGTCAGCGCATCGCGCGCGCGGTCGAATTCGCCGTGCTTTTCCGTGGCCTCCTCGCCATATTCCTCCGGGTGCACATTGGGCCTGCCGCCGGTGAGCAGGAAGCCGTCGCAGACCTCCATCAGCTCGCCCACGCTGACGAAATCCGGGTGACTCGGCACCACGAGCGGCAGGCAGCCGGCCACGCAGGAAACCGCCGCCGCGTTCATCTCGCCAGACGCATAGGCCGGATAATCGTCGCCGATCATGGCGGAATTGCCGATGATGCCGATAACTGGGCGCGCCATGCCTGATCCCCGATCTGTTTCGCAGGGTATATATCCTGCCCCGCCGGCTTTGCAATCTGCTCTTGTCCCCGCCCGCATTTCGCGCCACCTTCCCGGCAGACCGCCACAGGAGAGACCATGCCCACCGCCACAGAGCAGAACAGCCCGCAGCCCGTGCGCCTTGCCGATTACACCCCCTTTGGCTGGAAGGTGGAAGCGGTCGATCTCACCTTCCGCCTTGCCCCCCATGCGACCCGGGTGCTTTCGCAGATCCGCTTCGCGCCCAACCCGGAAGCCACGCCGGGCCAGCGCTTCTTCCTGCATGGCGAGGGGCTGAAGCCGATCCGGCTGGCGATCGACGGCGAGGAAATCGCGGCGGAGATCACCAAGGCGGGCCTCACCTGCCCGGTGCCCGAGGGGACCTTTACCTGGGAAGCGGAGGTCGAGATCGCCCCCGCCGCCAATACCGCGCTCGAGGGGCTCTATATCTCCAACGGCATGTATTGCACCCAGTGCGAGGCTGAAGGCTTTCGCCGCATCACCTTCTACCCCGACCGCCCGGACGTGATGGCGCCGTTTCGCGTGCGCATCGAGGGAGACGCAGCTGTGCTGCTTTCCAACGGCAATCTGGTGGCCGAGGGGCCGGGCTGGGCCGAGTGGGAGGACCCCTGGCCCAAGCCCTCTTACCTGTTTGCCCTGGTCGCCGGCGATCTGGTCGCGCGCGAGGACAGCTTCATCACCGCCTCGGGCCGCAAGGTCGCGCTCAAGGTCTGGACGCGCCCCGGCCCGGACGCCGACAAGACCGAATGGGCCATGCAATCGCTCAAGCGCGCCATGCGCTGGGACGAAGAGGTTTACGGGCGCGAATACGATCTCGACCTGTTCCAGATCGTCGCGGTGAGCGATTTCAACATGGGGGCGATGGAGAACAAGGGGCTCAACATCTTCAATACCTCCGCGGTGCTCGCCAGCCCCGATACCGCAACCGATGCCAATTTCGCCCGCATCGAGGGAATCATCGCGCACGAATATTTCCACAACTGGACCGGCAATCGCATCACCTGCCGCGACTGGTTCCAACTGAGCCTGAAAGAGGGGCTCACGGTCTATCGCGACCAGTGCTTTTCGGCCGACATGCGCTCGGCCGCCGTGCAGCGGATCGAAGACGTGCAGGCCCTGCGCGCGCGCCAGTTTCGCGAGGATGCGGGGCCGCTCGCCCACCCGGTCCAGCCCGACGAATATGTGGAGATCAACAATTTCTACACCGCCACCATCTACGAAAAGGGCGCCGAACTGATCCGCATGCTGGCAACCCTGGTGGGCAAAGAGGGCTACCGGCGCGCGCTCGACCTCTATTTTGCGCGCCATGACGGCGAGGCGGCCACGATCGACGACTGGCTCAAGGTGTTCGAAGACGCGACCGGGCGCGACCTCACCCAGTTCCGCCGCTGGTACAAGCAGGCTGGCACGCCCCGGCTGAAGGTGGAAGAAAGCTTCGAGGGCGGCACCTATCGCCTCACTTTCACGCAGGAGACCCCGCCCACGCCGGGCCAGCCCGAAAAGCTGCCGCTGCATATCCCCATCGCGCTCGGCCTGATCGGCCCCAATGGCGACGAGGTGCAGGAGACCACGGTGCTGGAGATGACCGAGGCGCGCCAGAGCTTCGAATTCCCGGACCTTTCGGCGCGCCCGGTGCCCTCGATCCTGCGCGGCTTTTCGGCGCCGGCGATCCTCGAGCGCGAAAGCAGTGTGGCGGAGCGCGCCTTCCTGCTCGCCCACGATACCGACCCCTTCAACCGCTGGGAGGCGGGCCGCGCGCTCGCCAAGCAGGTGCTGGTGGGGATTCTGGAGAGCGGCGGCGCGCCCGATCCCGTCTATGGGCAGGCGCTCGCCAGCCTGCTGCGGGATGAAAGCCTTGACCCGGCCTTCAAGGCGCTTGCCCTTGAGCTTCCGAGCGAAGACGACATGGCCCAGAGCCTCTCTGACGCCGGGCGCACGCCGGACCCGCTGCGCATCCACGAAGCGCGCGAGGCCCTGCACCGCGCCCTGGCCGAGGCGCTCGCCCCAGAAACCGACCGCCTGTTGCCGAGCCTTGCCATCGACGCGCCCTATGCCCCGGATGCCGGGCAATCGGGCAAGCGCGCCCTCCGCCTGCAGCTTGTGCGCCTCAAGAGCCGGCGCGACGGGGGCGCGAGCGCCGAGGCGCTCTGGCGCGCGGCCGACAACATGACCCTGCAGCTTGGCGCCCTCAGCGCGCTGCTGGAAAACGGGCGCGGCGCGGGCGAGCTTGCCGCCTTTTACGACCAATGGCGCGAAGAAGCGCTGGTGCTCGACAAGTGGTTCTCGCTCCAGGCCATGCTGGCGGCCCCGGATCGGGCGGTGGAGGTGGTGGCAGGGCTCGCGGAGCACGGCGATTTCACCTGGCAGAACCCGAACCGCTTCCGCGCCCTGTTCGGCGGCTTCCTCGCCAATCCGGCGGGCTTTCACCGCGCGGGCGGAGCCGGCTACCGGCTGTTTGCCGACTGGCTGATCCGCCTCGACCCGGTAAACCCGCAGATCGCCGCGCGCATGTCGGCGGGCTTCGAGACCTGGCGGCGCTATGACGCCGACCGTCAGGGGCTGATGCGCGCCGAGCTCGAACGCATCGCCGCCGCTCCGGGGCTTTCGCGCCATACCGGCGAGATGGTGGCGCGAATGCTGGGCTGAGCCGGGGCGCTCCCGCCCCTCTCTGCCCCTGCCGGAGCACGTCGGATCGGGGGCGATTTTTCGTGCGAAAAATCGTGCCTCCGGCGGGAGTATTTGGGGAAAGATGAAAGGCTCAGCTGTCCAGCCAGGCCGGCAGATGGGTAATGTCGGGCAGGACCGGAACACCCAGCGCGACGAGATCGTCATACTCTGCCACTCCGCTGAGCACCGCCAGCGTCTGCATCCCTGCCGCACGCCCGGCCGCGATGTCATGGGCGCTGTCGCCGACCATGAGGATTCGTTCGGGGGGTAGTCCGGCATGGGCGGCGAAGGCCAGGCACATGCCCGGCCCGGGCTTGCCGCCGTAGCCGCTGTCATAGCCGGCAATGAAGTCGAAAGAGGCTTCGGCCCCCACCCGACGCAGCTGCGCGCGGGCCACGCTTTCGGCGTCGTTCGTGGCCAGTCCCAGTTGCAGCCCGCTTCCGGACAGCCCGGCCAGAAAACCGGCCAGCGCCACCACCTCGACCCCTTCGAGCCGGGCGCTGGTGCCGAGCAGGCAGGCCATCAGGCCA
This sequence comes from Paracoccaceae bacterium, assembly GCA_027045905.1. Taxonomy (GTDB): domain Bacteria; phylum Pseudomonadota; class Alphaproteobacteria; order Rhodobacterales; family Rhodobacteraceae; genus JAAEUB01. The sequence continues at coordinate 402 of JALTZY010000298.1, read as the reverse complement.
TCGCGGTCATGGGTCGGCAGCAGCGGCAGGACCGCTTCGGCCAGGTCGCCGACTTCGCTGGCGATGACGATGCTTCCGGGGCGTATCCGACCCTTTTGCATGTCGTATCCCCAGGCCTCGGCCAGAGCGGCACGCAGGCCGGGATCACTGCCGCCAAGCTCCCGGATCAGCGCTCCGACCCAGGGCGCCCAGGTCTTCTGAAAGTCGAACAGGGTGCCGTCCTTGTCGAACAGGATCGCTTCTGCGCGCATGGCCGTCTCCTTTTCTTCCTCCTGCCACGAAAGCGGCGTGGGCAACAGGGGCAAGTCGCATATCCGGCCCATGCCGTGCCTGCCGACGATCGGGGACGGCGCAGCGAGGAAGAGCGGCGGGGCTCTTCGCCTTCGGCGGCCGGAACGGGGT
>JALTZY010000297.1 GCA_027045905.1 Paracoccaceae bacterium | reverse complement strand
GGCCGTGGGCAGGCGGGCCTCGGCTTCGGCCAGGGCGGCGCGGGCGGCAGGCAGGCGGCTTTCGGCCTCGCTCAGGCGGGCCTCGGCCTCGGGGATGCGCGCACGCGCCTCGAGGAGGCGGGCGCGGGCCTCGGCCAGGGCGATTTGGCGGGTGCCCGGGTCGAGCTCGCACAGGGTTTCGCCGGCCTCGACCCGGGCGCCCTTGCGGCGGGGCTCGGAGATCACCCGGCCCGAGATCTCGGCCCTGACGGTGACCTGGCGCGAGGCTTCGGTGCGCCCGAAGAGGCGTATGGCGGAATCGATCCTGCGCGCCTGGGACCTGATGGCGACCACGCTGACCGGGTGCCCGGCTGCGGGGGCGTCATCCGCGCCTGCGTCCTCCGCGCCCTCCGCGCCCCGGGCTGCGCCCGTCTCGGCTGTTGCCACCGTCTCCGTCTGTGTCGCGCCCCGGGCGAAGTCCAGGACCACCTGGCGTTCGAACAGCAGCAGGTAAAGGCCGGCAACTACCAGAAGCGCGGTGAGTATCGGAAAAAGGCGCATGGCTTGTCCTGACGTTACCCTGATATTCTGTCACTCCACGGCTAGCGCAATAGGGTGCCCGGGGCGGAATCGCAAGGGTGCGGGGCGAGATTTTGAACCAGTCGGTCCAGTTGCGGGCGGGATCGTGCCGCCCCGCCGGTCGCCCCGTTCGCCATCCTGCCGGCTGCCGCGCCTGCCATCCCGTCTGCCGCCCCTCTCGCCGTTGCCGGTCAAGGCATGGCTTGGCATTCTGTTCCAATTCGGGCAAAAGGATGGAAACCGCGCAGAATTGTGGTGGCGGAACGTGGCGATCATGCGTGGCCGGGTGCGGCTGGATGCGGCAGGGCAGGGCGGATCGCGGGGAACATGGCGGAGGCTGACAGGTGAGCAATCCCGATCATTTCATCGACGAGGTAACCGAAGAGCTGCGCCGCGACCGGCTGTTTGCCATGATGCGCAAATATGGCTGGATCGCGGTTCTGCTGGTGCTGCTGATCGTCGGCGGCACCGCCTGGTCGGAATGGCGCAAGGCCCAGCGCGAGGCCGCGGCCGAGGCGCTGGGAGATGCGCTGAGCGCGGCGCTGGAGAGTGGGGACGATGCCGCGCGCGCCGCCGCCTTCGCGGCGATCCGGGCGGAGGGAGATGCCCGGGCGCTGGTGGCGCTGCTCAGGGCCGGCGTGCTGGGCGACGAGGAGAGCTTCGCGGCGCTGGAAAGCCTGAGCGCCGCGCCGGAAATCTCCGCCCTCTACAGGGATCTCGCGGCGCTGAAGCGGGCTATGGCCGGAGACATAGCGGCCGGGGCACGGATCGAGCTGCTTGCTCCGCTCACCCGCGCCGGCGGGCCGTTCCGGGTGCTGGCCGAAGAGCAGATCGCCATGGCCGAGATCGAACTGGGTCGGCAGGAGGCGGCGATTTCGCGCCTGCAGGCGCTTTTGCTGGACAATGACGCCTCTCAGCCCTTGCGCCAGCGGGCGGCGCAGTTGATTGTGGCTCTGGGGGGCGAGCCCGAAGCCGGGTCCGGGTGAGGCCGGGGCGTCGGCCGGGATTGATGAAGATGGATATGGGGGCAGGAGCCGTGAATTTCAGGCAAACCGTGACACGAGCGGGGGCACGAGCGGGAATATGGGCAGGGATGGCGGCGCTGGTGGCGCTGCTGGGCGCCTGCGAGCGGGAAGAGATCCTGCCCGGCCAGCGCTTCGGTCTGCGCGAGGCGCTGCCTGCCGCCGAAGACGCGGCCCGGGCCGCCGAGGCGCGCGGCCCCGAAGCCCCGGAAAACCGCGCCCTGCCGATCCGCCTGCCGGCCCCGGTCGATCACGGCGCTTGGACTCACCGGGCCGGGGAGCCGGATCACTCGATACGGCATCCGGCGCTTTCGCCCGCGCCGCGGCTGATCTGGACGGCAAAGATCGGTCAGGGCAATGACCGCAGGCACCGCATTACCGCCGATCCGGTGGTGGCGGAGGGGCAGGTCTTCACCCTTGACAGCCGCGCCCGGGTGACGGCCAGCGCCTCCTCCTCCGGGGCGCCGCTCTGGCAGGCGGACCTGACCCCGCCGGGCGAGCGTGCCGATGATGCCACCGGGGGCGGGCTGGCGATTGTCGGGGGCAAGCTGTTCGTCACCACCGGCTTCGGCACCCTCAGCGCGCTCGATGCGGCCGGCGGCAGTCTGCTCTGGACCCAGCAGCTGAGCGCGCCGGTCAGCGGTGCGCCCACGGTTTCGGGCGGGCTGGTCTTCGTCACGGCCAGGGACAATACCGGCTACGCGGTGGATGCCGCCACCGGGCGCATCCGCTGGCAGCTGGCCGGTACGCCGGATCTCACCGCCATTCTCGGCGCTTCCAGCCCGGCCGTTGCCGGGCAGACGGTGCTGCTGCCCTTTTCCTCGGGCGAACTGGTCGCTGCGGCGCAGAGCGATGGTACCCTGCGCTGGCGTACCCATGTGGCCGGGGCGCGCCAGGGGCGGGGCTATTCGAACATCACCGACATTACCGGCGAGCCGGTGGTGGCGGGCGGCATCATCTATGCGGGCAATTCCGTGGGCCGCACCGTGGCCACCGATCTGGGGGGCAGGCGCCTGTGGAGCGCGGATGACGGGGCCACCGGGCCGGTCTGGGTCGCCGGCGGTTCGGTATTCCTGATCTCGGACGAGGGCAGACTGGTGCGGCTGGATGCGAGAAATGGCGAGCGTGTCTGGGCCGTGGACCTGCCCTATTTCACCAAGGAGCGCGTCCGCCGGCGCAAGGCGATCTATGCCAATTACGGCCCGGTTCTGGCCGGCGGGCAGCTCTGGGTGGCTTCTTCGGACGGGCAGATGCGGGCCTTCGACCCGGTGGACGGAGCGCTTTTGCGCACGGTCGAGATACCGGGCGGGGCAAGTACGCGCCCGGTCGTGGTGGACCGGGTGGCCTATGTGGTCAATACCAGGGGGCAGTTGCTGGCCCTGCGCTGAACCGGGTGCGGGGCGCTCGGAGGGCGGCGCGGAGCGCGGGCAGAGAGCGGATAGCGGGGCAGAAAGGGCTTGAACCTACAGGGGCTGGAGCCCTTACACCGGAGCGGCAGGGGCGGATTGGCCGCCCCGTCCTGCAAACGGAGGCTTTCATGTTCGTCAAACCGCTCCTTTTCGCCGCTTTCGCGATGACCTTGCCCGGGCTCGCTCAGGCCCAGGCACAGGCACAGGATCAGGCACAGGCCCGGGACATGCTCGTGGCCCGGAGTCCTTCCTGCGGCTGCTGTGGCGCCTGGATGCAGCGGATGCAGGCCGAGGGATTCGTCGTGGCGGCGGACAACATGGAATCAGAGGCGCTCTACCGGCTGAAAGAGGCCGTCGGCGTGCCGGAAGAAATGGCTTCCTGCCATACGGCAGTGATTGGGGGCTATGTGATCGAGGGTCATGTACCCGCCGCAGATATTCGCCGCCTGCTGGCCGAGGCGCCCGAGGGGGTGGTCGGGCTGGCGGTACCGGGGATGCCCGTGGGCGCGCCCGGCATGGAGTATCAGGATATCCGGGAGGCCTACAAGGTGCATCTGATCCGGGCGGGCGGCGCGACCGAGGTCTATGCTTCCTATCCCGAAGGCTGACCGTCGGCGGCTGAGAAAGCGCCGCCCGCGATCGTCCGAAACCCCGCCCGGCGCCGGGCGCTTGTCGCGGACGCTTGCCCCGGCGCGCCGGGGCGTATAGGGAAGCGGCGACAGCCCGGAGGCAGCCATGAGCTTTACCCTCGCCATTGTCGGCCGGCCCAATGTGGGCAAGTCGACCCTGTTCAACCGCCTGGTCGGCAAGCGCCTGGCGCTGGTCGATGACCGGCCCGGCGTGACCCGCGACCTGCGCGAGGGCGAGGCCCGGCTGGGCGACCTGCGCTTTACCGTGATCGACACCGCCGGGCTCGAAGAGGCCGGCGACGAGAGCCTTGAGGGGCGGATGCGCCGGCTCACCGAGCGGGCGGTGGAAATGGCCGATGCCTGCCTGTTCGTGATCGACGCGCGCGCGGGCGTGCTGCCCGCCGACGAGGTCTTTGCCGAGATCCTGCGCAAGAAGAACGCGCATGTGATTCTCGCCGCCAACAAGGCCGAGGGGAGCGCCGGCCAATCCGGTCTGCTCGAGGCATATGCACTCGGGCTGGGCGAGCCGGTGGCGCTTTCGGCCGAGCATGGCGAGGGGCTGGGCGAGCTGGCCCGCGCGCTCATGCCGGTCGCCGAGGAATGCGCCCAGCGCACACGCGCCGCCGAGGCCGGGGCGCCCGCGGTGGATGTGCGCGTGGAGGAGGGCGCCGATGCTCCGGCCCACGCCCCCACCCGCACGAAGCCGCTGCAGGTCGCCGTGGTCGGCCGGCCCAATGCCGGAAAATCCACCCTCATCAATGCCCTGATCGGCGAAGACCGCCTGCTCACCGGTCCCGAAGCCGGCATCACCCGCGACGCCATCTCGCTCGGCTTCGACTGGGCCGGCACGCCCACGCGCATCTTCGACACCGCCGGCATGCGCAAGAAGGCCAGGGTGCGCGACAAGCTCGAAAAGCTCTCGGTGGCCGACGGGCTCAGGGCGGTGAAATTTGCCGAAGTGGTGGTGCTGCTGCTCGATGCCGCCACCCCCTTCGAGCAGCAGGACCTGCGCATCGCCGACCTCGCCGAGCGCGAGGGCCGCGCGGTGGTGGTGGCGGTCAACAAATGGGACCTCGTGCCCGACCGCCAGGCCCGGCTCAAGGATCTGCGCGAAGCCTTCGAACGCCTGCTGCCGCAGCTGCGCGGCGCGCCGCTGGTGACGATCTCGGCCAGGACCGGGCGCGGCCTAGACCGCCTGCACGAGGCCGTGCTCCAGGCCCACGAGGTGTGGAACAGGCGCATTTCCACCGCCGCGCTCAACCGCTGGCTCGCCGACATGACCGCCGCCCATCCGCCCCCCGCGCCGGGCGGCAAGCGTATCAAGCTGCGCTACATGACCCAGGTCAGGACCCGCCCGCCGGGCTTCGTCGTCATGTGCTCGCAGCCCGACAAGCTGCCCGCCGCCTATACCCGCTACCTGGTCAACGGATTGCGGGAGGATTTCGATCTGCCCGGCACCCCGATCCGCCTCACCATGCGCTCCCAGGCCGAGAAGAACCCCTATAGAGGCCGGCGCAAGACCCAGCCCTCGAAGCTGAAAAAGCACCTCGGCACCGGGCCGGGCAGGGGGCGCGGAGCCAGAGCGTAGCATACGCGCCCTGGCAGGCGGTCACCTGCGCCCGCCACCTGCCACGATGCGCGGTCGGCGGGAATGATTTCTTTCATCTTTCCGAAAATACTCCCGCCGGAGGCATGAAATCCGGCGCGCCCCCCCGGCGAGCCGGCGGACGGTTCGGGCGAGGGGTACTGTGCGTTGCGCCAGGGGCGCACCACAGGCATGACGGCTCCCCGGAGGATATTTTCGGCACGAGGAAGGGGGTTACACCCCGAGGCACCAGCGCAGTATTGCCTTCTGGGCATGCAGGCGGTTTTCGGCTTCGTCGAAGATGACCGATTGCGGCCCGTCCATGACCGCGCTGGTCACTTCTTCTTCTCGATGCGCCGGCAGGCAGTGCATGAACAGGGCGTCTTTCTTTGCCCTTGCCATGAGCGCTTCGTTCACCTGGTAGGGGCGCAGCTGATTGTGGCGGCGTTCGCGCAGGCTGGGCGAGTCGTGCATCGACACCCAGGTATCGGTCACTACAAGGTCGGCGCCCTCGACCGCGCGGGCCGAGTCGCGCTCGATCTCCACGCGCGCGCCCTTGCCGCGGGCTTCCTCGATGAACACCGCTTCCGGGTCCAGCCCCTCCGGCCCCGAGAAGGTGAAATCGAAGCCGAACTGCCCGGCGGCGTGGATGAAGGAATGGGCGACATTGTTGCCATCGCCGAGCCAGACCACCTTCTTGCCCGCGATCGGGCCGCGGTGCTCCTCGAAGGTCAGGATGTCGGCCATGATCTGGCAGGGGTGGGAGCGGTTGGTCAGCCCGTTGATCACCGGTACGCTGGCATGTTCGGCGAGCTCCATGAGCGCCTCTTCCTCGAAGGTGCGGATCATGATCAGGTCCACATAGCGGCTGAGCACGCGGGCGGTGTCGGCGATGGTCTCGCCGTGGCCGAGCTGCATTTCGCTGCCCGAGAGCACCAGCGTCTGGCCGCCCATCTGGCGCACGCCCACGTCGAAGGAGACCCGGGTACGGGTGGAGGGCTTTTCGAAGATCAGCGCCACCATGCGCCCTTCGAGCGGCTGTTCGCCGTCCGGCGCGCCCCTGGGCTGGCCCTTGCGTGCCTGTTTCATGGCATGGGCCTGCTCGAGCATGCTACGCAGATCTTCGGGGGCGGTCCGGTTGATGTCGATAAAGTGCCTCATTGCTTTGCCTCCACGGCCTCGGCGGCCTTGTCGAGCCGGGCCACGGCCTCGGCGATTTCGTCGTCGGTGATGGTGAGCGGCGGCAGCAGGCGCACCACGTTGTCGCTGGCCGGCACGGTGAGGATGCGCTGGGCGTAGCCGGCCTCGACCACGGCCATGTTGGGCGCCTTGCAGAGGAGGCCGAGCATCAGCCCGCTGCCGCGCACGGTCTCGAATACCTCGGGATGGGCGGCGACCAGCCCTTCGAGCTTCTGGCGCAAGAGCGCGGCCTTGCGGCTCACCTCGTCGAGGAATTCGGGCCTGTTGACGATCTCCATCACCCGGGCGCCGACCGCGCAGGCGAGCGGATTGCCGCCATAGGTGGAGCCGTGGGTGCCGGGCCCCATGCCCGAAGCCGCGCGCTCGGTGGCGAGCACCGCGCCGAGCGGGAAGCCGCCGCCGATCCCCTTGGCGATCATCATGATATCCGGCGCGATGCCGGCATATTCATGGGCAAAGAGGCGGCCGGTGCGGCCCATGCCGCATTGCACCTCGTCGAGTATCAGGAGGCAGCCGTGCCGGTCGCAAAGCCCGCGCAGCGCCTTGAGCGCCTCGTCCGGGAGCGGGCGGATGCCGCCTTCGCCCTGGATCGGCTCGACCATGATCGCGGCGGTTTCCTCGCCGATCGCCGCTTCCACCGCCTCGATATCGCCGAAGGGCAGGTGGGTGAAGCCCGCGAGCAGCGGGGCAAAGCCGCGGGTCAGCTTTTCGCCGCCGGCGGCGGCGATTGCCGCGCTGGAGCGGCCGTGAAAGGCGCCTTCGAAGGCGATGATCCCGGTGCGCTCGGGCTGGCCTGCGTCATGGAAGTGCTTGCGGGCCATTTTCACGGCGAGTTCCGCCGCCTCGGTGCCTGAATTGGTGAAAAAGACCGTATCGGCAAAGGTCGCATCCACCAGCGCCTCGGCCAGCGTCCGCTGCTCGGGGATCTCATAGAGGTTCGACACATGCCAGAGCCGCGCGCCCTGGCGCTGCAGCACCTCGACCAGCGCCGGGTGCGCGTGGCCCAGGGCGTTGACGCCGATGCCCGCGCCCATGTCGAGATATCGCTGTCCGCCCGCCTCGGTGAGCCAGCTGCCTTCGCCATGGCTAAAGGCCAGGGGGGCGCGATTATAGGTGGGCAGGACGGGATCTGTCATGGTCGTTTCCTGAGATTGAAGGCCCATGCGTGGCGCAAGCCGGGGCCGGTGTCAAGTTGTGCGGGAGAGGCGCAAAGGCGCAGGGGATCGGCCGGCGCTCAGGCGCGTCGGCGTCGGCTGGCTTTATGTACGAAGGCCGTGATCATGGGGGCGTCATAAGGGGACCGGGCCTGCATGTCCATAGGCGCTTGCAAGCGCGCGCAGGGTGACTAGAATGGGGGCTTGTTCAAAAGGGCCCGGTTGCGGGCCTCATACGGGAAAGTGGCGGGAAAGCACATGTCGTGGACGGATGAGCGGGTCGAAATCCTGAAGAGGATGTGGAGCGAGGGCCAGTCGGCCAGCCAGATCGCCAAGGAGCTGGGGGGCGTCACCCGCAATGCGGTGATCGGCAAGGTGCACCGGCTGGGGCTTTCGAACCGCACCGCCGGGGGAGGCAAGGCCACGACCCGGGAGAAGCCTGCGGCCAGGACAGCGGCGAAGCCCGCGCCCAGGAATCCTGCGGCCAAGGCGACGGAGAAGCCCGCGCCGGAAGCCGCCGCTGCCCGGGCGGGGCCGGCTTCCGCGCCCCGCGAGCCGGAAGCCAGGCCCAGGCCGGCAGTGCCGGCGCGCAAGCCGATCGTGCCCGCCGGCCAGCCGCTGCCGCCGCAACCTTCGGCCAACGAGATCAGCCCCGAGGCGCTCGCCAGCGTGCGCGAAGTGGAAAAGGGGGCGAAGAAGCTGAGCCTGATGGAGCTGACCGAACGCACCTGCAAATGGCCCATCGGGGATCCGGCGACCGAGGAATTCTGGTTCTGCGGCCTGCCGGTGCAGCAGGGCAAGCCCTATTGCGAGGCGCATGTGGGGGTGGCCTTTCAGCCGATGTCGGCCCGGCGCGACCGCAAACGCTGAGAGCGGTGGGCCGGCCGGGGCGGTTTTTGCGGAAAACCGGGGCAGGGCGCGTCGCTGGCGAGGCGGGGCAAACGTTGCGGGACAAACGCTTTCGAAAACTTTGCCGGGGCTTTCAAAAGCTCTGATCTCGGCGCCCGTGGCTCTCGACATGGGTCAGCTGACGCAGGATGCGCGATTTCACCGGCGGCAGGAAGTTTCCGAGCCTGAGCGCCGCATCGCGCAGGAAGCGCGCCGGCGGGCGGTCGTCGGTAAACAGGCGCACCAGCGCGTTGGTGCCGTGATAGAGCGGCAGCACCGCGCGCCGGTGGGCGGTCTCGTAGGCGCCGAGCGCGGCCATGTCGCCGATCTCGCGCCCGGTGCTCTGCGCCTTGCGCAGCTCGCTCGCGAGCAGGGCGGCGCCGGACAGGCCGAGATTGTAGCCATGCGCGGTGACCGGGTGCATCCCCACCGCCGCATCGCCGATCAGAGCGAAGCGGGTGGCGACGAAGCGGCGCGCGAGCACGCCCACCAGCGGGTAGGCGTGGCGCTCGGTGACCAGCTCCATCCGCCCCAGCCGCATGTCGAAGCGCGCGGCGATATCGGCGGCAAAGGCCTCGGGCGCCATCGCCAGCACCTCGCCGGCGCGCGCCGTGGGCAGGGTGACCACGACCGAGCTTTTCAGCCCGTGCATGGGCAGGATCGCCAGCGTCCGGTCGTAATGGAAGCACTCATAGGCGGTGTCTTCGTGGCCAAGCTCGTGGCTCATCTCGCAGACGATCACGGTGCGTCCGAAATCGGTGCTGTCGGCGGCGATACCCATCCTGCGCCGGGCACTGGAAAAACGGCTGTCGGCGGCGATGATCAGGCTGGCGCTGAGGCTGCGGCCATCCTTGAGCTGGACCGTGCCGCCGGTGGCATTGGTGCCGAGGTCGGTGACCATGCTTTCGGTCAGCAGGGAAATGCCGGGCTGGTCGCGCACCACCCGGTAGGCGGCGCGGCGGATCAGGTGGTTCGGCACGATGCGGCCGAGATAGTCGGCTCCCGCCTTCTGCGCGGCGAAATGCAGGGCGAAGGGCGAGGTGCCGTTGAGCACCCTGGCGTCGCGGATCGTGCCGATCTGATCGGCGGGGATATGCGCCCACATGCCGGTCTCGCGCATGATCGCCTCGGAAGTATGGGTCAGTGCGATGTCGCGGCCGTCCTCGGGCGGGCTGGCCAGCACCTCTTCGCTCTGGGTCTCGACCAGGGCGACCTCCAGCCCCGCGCCTTCCAGCGCCCGGGCAAAGCCGAGCCCGGCGGGGCCGGCGCCGATCACGATGATGTCGAAGCTGGTTTGTTGCGTGGTGGCCATGACTACCCCCTGGGCTACCCCTGAAGTCGCGCGCTTTGCGGTGCGGGGCGAATATCCGCCTGTTTTCGCGTCTTGGCAAGGGCCGGCGGGGGCGGGCCCTTCACAAGGCGGCAAAATCGCGCCAAGAGGGGGCATGAGCCAGAACCCGCCCGACCTGCGCCCCGACCGCGCCCGCGCCCGCCGGCCCTTGCCAAGACGCGAAAACAGGCGGATA
>JALTZY010000296.1 GCA_027045905.1 Paracoccaceae bacterium | reverse complement strand
CCTCTGCTGTCCTCTGCTGTTCGATTGCCAAAGCCGATTTCAGCAGGGGGCGCCGCCTTCTTCAATCTCCGGTCATACACCAGATTCGGTTATAGCTCCAGCTGCTTGGAGGCCCGCTCTCGGCACCCATCCGCGAAGGGAGGCGATCACGATGCCAGTGACGTTCGACGACCTATGCATCGGTTGCGAATACGAGCGGATTGAGCTGGCGCAGCGCTGGGGCTACGCCAGCCACCATGCGATCTCGCGAGGCGTCTTCACACCCTCGGGCACACCCTATATCATCCTGTTCGTCACCGAGGAGAAACAACGATCGCAGCGCCAATATAACGATCGCATCGAAGGCAGCGTCCTCCACTGGGAAGGGGAGGAGAAGCACGCCAACGACGAGCGGATCGCACGCGCCCACGAGCGAGGGGAAGAGATACATCTCTTCTACAGAAATAGGCACCATTCTCCTTTCACCTATCTCGGCCCCATAGTCCTGCGCCGCTGGGAACAACGAACCGGCAAACCCAGCCGCTTTGAATTCGACGTACTTTCCCTGTCGCACCCCGATGACAGCGATCCCTTCTCCGACGTCGAGCAACACCAGCACGAGCTCACGACGTTGGACGAGACGGAACGGCAGGCCCTCATTCAGAGCCGCGTTGGTCAGGGTCGCTTTCGACGAGAGGTGCTCAAGCTTTGGAACGGCTGCGCAGTAACTGGATTGAGAGATGAGCGCGTTCTCTTGGCTTCTCACGTGAAACCTTGGAAGGCGTCAAACAATCACGAGCGGCTAGATCCACACAACGGCCTAGCGCTCACTCCGAACCTCGACCGCCTATTCAACGATGGTCTGATCACATTCGATGTCGAGGGCAAGATAAGGATCTCAGCGGCTATCGACCGTGAGACCGTAGATGCGCTAGGGGTCCACTCCAACATGCGCCTTCGCATGATTCCGGAACGCCTTGAACGCTATCTCAGATTCCACCGCAAATTCGTCTTCCGAGACTCTATGGAACGAGCGCCAGTCATGGGAGGAAACTCTGAATAATCGCCCGATATGGGTTCTGTGTGGTGAAAGCCGCCCTGAACGACGGTCTCCGGAGCGCTTCCAGGGCTGCATTTCGGCTCTGCTGCCCCCGCCGTGTCCCTTTTCAGGCCACACGGCGGGCTCGGGGCACACTAACCCCCGCCGCCGCCAGCAGCCTTCGTCGCGCCAGGTACAGATTGGCCAGCGCACAGGTCACGAACAGCCAGTTCGCGTTCTTCTTCAGCCCCCGGTAGCGCACCCGCGCCCGCCCGAAGACCCGCTTGATCACCCGGAACACATGCTCGCCCTTCACCCGCACCCGCGACTTTACCCGGTTCGCCGCACGCTCGGCCTCCGTCAGCTGCCGGTGCCGGCAGCCCTTGCGGTGCGTGCAGTCCGAAGCCCGCGGCGCACAGCGGCGGATCACCTCCCGCTGCCCGCTGTAGGCCGCATCGCCCCACACCCGCGTCTCCTCCCCGTGCAGCAGATCCTCCAGCACCTGGCTGTCGTGCACGTTCGCCGCCGTCGCCACCACCGAGTGGATCAGCCGCGTGCGGCTGTCCACCCCCACGGGCCGCTTCATCCCGAACTGCCACCGCCCGCCCTTCCGGGTGGCGCCCATCTCCGGGTCCGGACGCCCATCGCGGTTCTTGCGCGAGCGCGGCGCCTCGATCACCGTCGCATCCACGATCGTCCCGCGGCTGACCCGCAACCCGTTCTCCTCCAGATACTCGCCCACCAGCTCGAACAGCCGCGCCCCGAGCCCGTGCGCCTCCAGCAGATGCCGGAACTTGCAGATCGTCGTCTCGTCCGGCACCGGCTCCTCGCCCAGGTCGATCCCCACGAAGGCGCGCATCGACCGCGAGTCGTACAGCGCCTCCTCCACGGCCGGGTCCCACAGGTTGAACCAGTGCTGCAGGAAATGGATCCGCAGCATCCGCTCCAGACCCACCGGGCGCCGGCCCGCACCCTGCGGATTCGGATAGAACGGCTCGATCGCCGCGCACAGCTCGCGCCACGGGATGATCCGGTCCATCTCCTCCAGAAACACCTGCCGGCGCGTGCACTTGCGGTACTTCTCGAAGTCCGTCTCCGCAAAGGTTCACTGACGCATCGCCTTCCCTCCGATCGGATCAGGTGGGTACAGGGCGCATTATGCCGCGATCGACGAATAAATCAGAGGTTCCTCTAGCTTGCGCCTCGCCGCCTCGACATCACAGGCCCAAAGACTCCTCCTTCTGCGCAAAATACCTACATCGCCGCTCCTTTGTCATTTCCCCCCTCTAGAGGGCCAACATTGCCTCCTCACTCACCTCTCCATAGCGCACAGGTCGCACTTTTTCACGGTGCGCTATCCCAAGCATAAATCCCTAGCGCGTCCAGAGCGTCCTTTATCGGTATGAAGTAGTTGATACCTACCGGTGCGCCGTGCACCTGCATTCCCGCGACGGCGACCCCGATCACTCGTCCGTCGCTAGTCAGAAGCGGCCCCCCACTATTTCCCGGTAGAATCGTGACGTCGCTCTGCAGAAACCTCCGCCCATCCCGGTGCCGTACCGCACTGAGCACGCCCCTAGTCACAGTCGCCTGCAACTCCTCGCTCAGAGGAGTTCCGATCGCGTATACTTCTTGCCCGACTGACGGCATTCTACGGGCAATTGCGAAATAGCGCGGCAACAGCGCATCCGTCTGGATGACTGCGACGTCGCGACCAGAATCACGGGCGAGCACCTTGCCTTTGAACTGCACCCCACCAGTCGCCTTGATTACGACGGTGTCAGCCTCTTTAACAACGTGGTAATTCGTCAACACTAGGTTGTCCGAGATCGCGAACCCCGAGCCGTGGCCTTTGGGGCTGATGACCGTGAACACCGCCGTATGCCAGTGTTCACGCTGTCGGCCCGCAGGCTTGGCAGTTGCTCGGATGAGGCGGATCGTAGACCTCCTCTTGTACGCTGCCTCATGCACGCTAACGCCCTGCCCGGTGACAATCTCCCTAAAGCGGCCGTCGGATAAAAGTTGCCGCACCGCGTGCGCAAACGCGTTAAACACCGCCATCTCGTCCCCTCCGGCCACTGGGTCAGCAACACGACCATATCCTTCCGTCGCAACTTTGTGCACGACGGCACGATCCAGCTGCGAATAAACCTGCCACTCAACCCTAATGTAGGCTTCCGCTTTCGCTCGTGAGAAATCTCCAAATCCGCTGTAGGGATAACAAACGTTCACCTTGAGATCCCTTACAAGACCTGCCACAAGAATCTCAGCCCGCCAAGCGGATGGGTCATCAAACAGGGCGTCTGGATCCCCTACGACTTTGAAGTTGTGTTTCTCAAGCTCCTCGCGAAAGACATCGTCCAACTCCTCTGACGCGATCGACAGCCGGCCACCTCTCCATGTGAGAGCACTGTAAGGCACGCAGAGCACGCCGCCATTCAGCGTACCAATACGCGCACCACGATTGAGTTTCACCACAATCCGCTTGAACTGGATAGGCTTGCTATCCTCCGATCGGAGATCGGGGACAGGTTGATCAGGTACCTTCTTCACTGGTACGCTGGCCATGCATCCAGCGATGAGAGACAACGCTATCGTAAGGGAGATCAGCTTTCCCATTTTTCTCATGGCTTTTACCTTTTGGTGTGTGCTTGCACGACCAACCGGGTCGAAAAGATAGCGGTCACCCGCGGGTACGCGAGCTGCCAGTTCAAGGCGAGCACCAGCGTCACCTGATCCCTTCAACTTACGCGCACCCGCACCCACACCTTTGGGGCCTCCCGACCAAAAAGCCGCATGCGAGGGCCAGGTCGGGAAGCATATACGCAGCCGTTTCACGTGTTCACTTTCCAGAAAAAGCGAGGCGCCGGCAGAAGCCATAGTCCCGCCTAACGGATCATGGCCCTTGATACGACCGCGGCACGGAAGGCCCCAATCGTCCCTCCGCAAGCCCGCCAACATTGTCACCACCATTTTATTCATGCGTCGCGCGGGAATGTACCCAGGGTCGAACGCTGCCAACGACCAAGTTGCTATCTTAAGGAATGACGAAGCTGGCACGACTTCCGTCGTGGTCGGAGACCACCTCCCTCCACGCGTCGATGCGCTCGCACAACTCCGACACGTGTGAGATCACTCCCACCAGCCGCCTCTTACCCTGCTGCTTCACCAAGGCTTGCACCGCGAGGTCCAGCGCCTCCGGAACCAGACTGCCGCAGCACTCGTCGACGAAGAGCGTCTCCAGCTAGATGCCACCGGCGTAGCTCTATACCACATCGGCGAGCCCGAACGCACGCACCCGCTCGCGGGTCTCTCCGGCACGCTAATCTCCCGACGCGATGATGCCCTACCCAGCGACCCAGAATCCAATCCACAGGCCTACCTTTGCCCGCGCCTACCCTAGTCGCCGGTCAGGACCAGTCCGCCGCGAGCGCGCCGGACAGGCGTCCCAGCCGGTCGACCGGCACCGTCGGCGGGAAGCGCGCCAAGAGCGCGTCGTCCACACCCCAGCAGACGCCTCCGATCGCGCCGACCAGGACGGGGCAGTAGTTGGCCGGCCCCGCATACTCGATGGCGGCCGTCAGGGCCTCCCGCAGGGATCCGTGCCGGTCCACGAAGTGGAGGGCCGTCTGGAGCACCTCCGGCACGTAGCCACCTTTCCCCGCCGGACCTTCCGGGACCCTGCCGATCGCGGTCACCGTCTCGGGCAGCCGCGCGGAAGCGACCGCGTCCGCGACCGCCACCCGCCAGGTTTTCCCCAACACGAGGGAACGACATAGCACCGCCACCGCCGCAGCACCGTCCTGGGCGAGGGGATGGAGATGGGTCAGGTCGGCCTCCGCACGGGCCGCGTCCGCGAGCGATTCCTCGGGCACGGCCGCGGCGGCCGCCAGTGGCGCCACACGATGCAGGGGATTGCAGCCCGCCGTCCGCCCCCCCGAGCTCGCTGTCCACACGACGCACGGCCTCCTCACGCGGCCAGCCCGCCGTCGCGAGCCGGAACACCCGCTCGGCCACGGGACCCATGTCGAATCCCCCGGCCTCCCACCATGCCAGGTAGCGGGAGAAAACACACTCCGGATCGAGCCCCCCGGCCTCCACCAGCGCCTCCGCGAGCTCCAGCGCCATCCGAACCGGGCCACCGTTCCGGTCCCCCGCGGCCAGCCCGAAGAGCATCCCCGCCACCCGTTCTCTCATCGAACTACGCCCGCAGATCGTTCGTCGCCCCGGCCTGCGGCCCCATCCGGCAAACGAGGGCAGGTACGGAAGTCGCAGGCGGCAGAACGTGCACTACCCTGCCTCCACGCCCGCGAGGAGCGGTGCCACGCGCGTCAAGAGGTAGGCCGCCAAGGGCACCGCCAGATTGCCCCTATCGAACAGGACGCACAGCGCACGACGCTTCCTGCCGTCATCGCCGAGCAGGGAAGCTCGTGTCCCCATCCGGCCGCCCAAGGCCTCCAGGCATTCCCGCACCGACACGCCCGCCCCCTCGTCGAGCTCCTCCTCCGTCGCCCCATAGAGATTCGACCAGATCGGCGTCGCCCCCGGCTTGATGCGAGCCTGCCTCAGCTCCACCCACCCCTTGGCGCCGCCATCCACGTCCTGGATGGACATGCGCAAGCCATGTGTCAGCCGATGGAGTACCTCTGGTGTGTCACTCGAATAGCGCAGGCAACGCACGTCACTGGATCGTCCGAAAGCCAGATGTCCGATCTCAAGCATCCCCGCGTCCTCCCTGCGCGCCACGAAGATGTGCGCCTCGGCGGCACCTCTCTTGCCGCCCACATCCTGTGCGACGACACGCTCCGTGCCCAGCGACACCACCCGCCATCCCGCGACTTCTATTGGTTTCATCGGGCACACCCCGCCATTCCCCCTTGCCTGCGCCTCACCCGTTGCTGCATCCCTACACGAGCCGCCCGACGCACGCTGTCCAGAACCGTCTTGCGCCCGGTTCCCGTGCAGGGAATCCAGGGGCGGGGCGGATCGTTGAGCGCAGCCCTGAGCTTCTGCCCGAGCGTGGTGCGCATCATGACCATCAGCACCACCGCATCCGACGTCGCGGCCAGCGGGCGCAACCGCTCGTACTCGCTCCCCACATTCGAGCTCCAGCCAGTATGCTCGAAGCGGACGGAGACCCCGGGCCACTCCCGCGCGATCTCGCCCTGCACCCAATCGTCGTACCTGGCCTGGGTCTCGTTGCCGCCCACGAAGAGCACACGGACCCTTTCGCCCGCGGCCAGACGCGCATCCACCTCGTCCGTTTCGCCCTCCGCCCGTGAATCCGGAACGGACTCCGCCGGCACGACCAGGTCCCGCAGCGTCTCGCCGGCGGCACCCCGGCCCTCCAGGTACTCCCTGATGTGGACCGCTTCCTCGGGCCACCGCTCACGGACGGCGAAGAACAGCCGACGCATCACCTCGTGCGCGTCGACGTCCTTCCCCAAACGGTAGAGGATCTGCGCCCGGGCACGCAGCACGGCCGACTCGTCCCACACAGGATCATAGTGGGATCGGTCTTCGAGCCATTGCAGAAACTCCCGGGCGATGCCCGAATCGTCCTGCGCAAGTCCCTCCATGGTGTCGAGCCCTTCCTCGGCTATCCCTGCCCTCCCCGAACGGATCGCCGCGGGCACCAGGCTCTTCCAGACCTCGAAGCGTCTGGCCCGCGGCTGCCGCTCGTCGCGTGCGAGTGCCAGCAGTGCCTCCTGCACCTCGCCGGACTCGACGATCCAGTCCCCCACGCCCAATATGTCCAACGCCTCGCCCTTCCTGACACGCCAGATGGTCTCCGCGATGCGCACCGCAGCCGCCT
This sequence comes from Paracoccaceae bacterium, assembly GCA_027045905.1. Taxonomy (GTDB): domain Bacteria; phylum Pseudomonadota; class Alphaproteobacteria; order Rhodobacterales; family Rhodobacteraceae; genus JAAEUB01. Next base: position 3,157 of record JALTZY010000296.1, on the reverse strand, counting down.
CGTCCACGAGCTGCGCATTCTCGAATACCCTGCGAAGGTGCCTCGCCGGGAACCGGCCGGCCTGCGCGTCGATGGCCATCCAGTCCGCCAGCGCCGGCTGCACCTCCGACGGTTCGAGCCTGCCGACGCGGCAGGCTGCGACGATGAAACGGCATTGGCCTACGACGCCGGCGCTCTCGTACGCCTCGGTCCGACTTGAGCCCATCATGCCCGCGAGTGCGGTCTAGGCATGACCCATCGCGGTCTCACGCTACTGTGCGTCGTCCTTCCCATCGCGATCATCCGTCCACCGCAGGTAGTTCAGCACCGCCAGGGCATAGTGCGCATTGACCGCCGCGTCTCGACCGACGGATACGGCCTCCTTGAACCATCGCTCCCCTCTTTCCAGGGCGCTGCGCAGACTATGCAAGCGCTCCTCGTCGCCTTCGATCCGGACCTGAGTAATGGTGCGGAAACCGGCCTCGACGAATCCTATATCGGCGAGCAGGTCCGGATCCCTGGCCCCGGCATCGTGGAGCGACTCGAACAGGGTCTTGGCCTCGGTCATTCGACCCTCGGCCTGGTGCGCCTGGCCCAGCTTCCGGTTGACCCGCGTCCAGAAGGCCCTGCGCAACCGCGCGTCCCGCAGGTCCAGGCGGTCCTCGGCTCCATGCAGGGCCGTGAGCAGCGCCTTGGCGGGCGCGACCTCACCGCGACGAAGCTGGGACGAGGCAAGCTCCAGGAGCTCCCAGCACAACCTGGGCCCGCAGACCTCCGCGTGACCGCGCAGGAGCGCGGTCGCCTCCCCGACTCGGCCGATCTCGGCGAGATAGACGGTCAACGTCCTTGCCATGGTCGCTCCGGCGCCACCGGGGCTCGCCGCCGCCCGATCGAAATCCCCATGATGCTCCTCCAGGAGCCGCTTGACCCCCTCGGCATCGCGCTGCCTGACCGCCGCTGCGAGGAGACGGCCAGATACCAGCCGCGTCGCCTGTCGTTGAGCTCCGGCCGATCCCAGGCAGGTCCGCGACCGGGCAGGAGCCAGTCCAGCATGCCGAGATGGAAATAGGTCCGGCCACGGGAGGCATCGAGGGCGAGCACGCCCTCGACGAAGTCCACGAGCTCGTCGGGATCAAGCGCCCGATCCTCCCCCGCGACCGTGGCCAGGATCTGGTCGATCACCACGTGATCGAGCTGCGTGAATTCGTCCGAGGCGGCGACACCGACCGCGGTCGTGCCCTCCTCGTCCTGCGCGACGGCGGGCTCGACGGCGCTCGCCTCACTTTCGACGCTGTCGGTATCACGAGCACCCGCAGACTCTGCCGCCAGTTCCCGGAGCGCAGGCTCGACGAACCCCCAGGTATTCCGATCCATCAGGAGCAGAATCGAGAGATAACGCCGGACCTCCTCCTCTCCGTATTCCTCGACGAGCCGCGCCACCGGTCCGGCCACGTCCTCGGGTGGGGCCAGGTCTCCCTGCACCAACCCGTCGTCGTTCGGGATGCCACACAGATCCAGAAACCTGGCCATGAGCGGGCGTTTGCAATCGGAGTAGTAGGCGTGAAAGAGTCCTCGCCAGTCCGGAGCGACCAGCATGGCCTCGGCCACCCGAACAAGCATCGCCCCGAAACGTTCAGGGGGCATCCGCTCCAGCGTCTGAGGGCGGAAGTGCACGCGTCGCGCCATCGCATCGATGAAATCGTCCCTGTAACGCAGCCAGCCGTCATGATCGGCCCTGTCTGGCGGGGGTGAAAACAGCATCCGGGCAAAAGCGGTGGCTGCCCGAAGCTGTTCGTGCGGTCCGAGGCTGCGCCACAGCGATCTCCAACGCGGCGCATCCGCTTCAGTGTGAGGCACCGTCATGATCGGCTCCATCGCTTCTGCGTTCATCCATCGTTGTCCCTGTAGCGATCGGCAGCGGTGCGGAGGCGCTCGGCCACCTGCCGCCGCAGCTCGGCCGGGGCGACGACCTCCACGTCGGGGCCGTACCTGAGGATGTCCGTGACGAGCTCGCGCGGGTCGCCGTAGGGGATGCGCAGCTCGTAGCGGCCGTCGTCGAGGAAGCGGCCCTGCTGCTCCGGGTGCCAGCGCTCCTCGGCCACCCACCGCGCCCGCTCCGGCGTGAACCGCAGCACTGCCGTATGCCGCGGCGGGCCGCCGAAGATCCCGTACGAGCGGGCGTAGTAGCGGTCCAGCCGCGCCTCCGGGACCGCCTTCGCCGCCTCGTCGAGCACCCGCGCCCGCCGGATGCGGTCCAGGGCGAAGGTGCGCAGCGCCCGCCGCAGGTGGCACCAGGCGTCCAGGTACCAGTTGTCTCGGTAGTGCACCAGCCGCTGGGGCGAGACCGTGCGCTCGGTCGCCTCGTCCGAGGCGCGGCCGTGGTAGAGGATCTGGAGCCTGCGCCGGCGCGCCAGCCGAGCCCCGAGGCCTTCCGCACGGTGGCGGACGCGCTGGCGCCGGCCGATGGGGGCGAGCCGCACCCGCCCCGCCAGCGCCTCGCCCCCGCCCGGCACCCGGCGCAGGAGCTCCCGGATGCGCTGCCGCAGCGGCTGCAACTCCGGCTCCAGCAGCCCCGGCTCGACCTGCTCCAGCAGCCGCTCGGCCGCGAGCAGCGCATGGAGCTCGTCGGCCCCGAGCCACAGCCCCGGCAGCTCCCACGGGCCCTCGCCCTCGCGCTCAGCGTAGCGGTAGCGCCGCAGCTTCCGGTCCCAGACCAGCGGCGCGCCGAGGAAGTCGCGCAGCTCGGCCATCACGCGCCGGGCCGTGGCGCGCGAGCACTCCAGCCGCTCCATGATCTGGACGAGCGTGACGCCGTAGCGACGGTTCGCCGCGAGCAGCCGATGGAGCCTGACGATCCGCTCGAAGCGGTCCATGCGGCGGGGCTCCCCCTCCTCCCCGGCCCCGGCCGCGGCACCGGCCGGGGCTTGCCTGCCGGCGCCCCTCCCCGGGCGTCGGCGTCCTCGTGGTTCGGGCCGTATCCAACCACACACTCCGCGTGGACGTCCACACGCATATCAGAATCACCTAAAACTCTTCTTCGTCGTCGGACGTGGTCCCAACCACCGGTTCTCTCTTGTTTTCTGGCTCTTTTGAAAGTTGAGTGGGTATCTTAGCCTGCGGTTGGGTTTTTGTCGGGAGGCTGGCCATGGAGCAGCGGCTGTTTGAGGCGGCGCTGGGG
>JALTZY010000295.1 GCA_027045905.1 Paracoccaceae bacterium | reverse complement strand
AAACCATGATCCCAACCCAGCACTGCTCGCACAGGCTCGGATAGGCCCAGTTCTTGCGCCGCATTTTATCCCATTGCCTATTAATTCGTACCACAACAGCACCTGCCGGGAAAATTCCGGTAGACGCGAAAAAGTTGCGGAAATCGAACATTTCTTCTGCTAATCTGGCCGAAACGCGACCCGAAACAGGCAAATCAGAACCGAGGCAGTATCCCCATGAGCAGCGAAGCCCTGATCGACGAAACCTTGCGCGAAAAGATCATCGCCCGGCCCGAGGCGATCCTTGACGACAGCGAGCTGATGCGCGCCCTGATCGCCGCCAACGAGCGCGCCATGGGCGCCAATATCGTGGATTTGCGCGGCATCGCCATGGAGCGGCTCGAGGCGCGGCTGGACCGGCTGGAGGAGACCCACCGCTCCGTCATCGCCGCCGCCTACGAAAACCTCGCCGGGATGAACCTGATCCACCGCGCGGTGCTCAGGATGCTGGACCCGGACGATTTCGAGGCCTTCCTCAAGGACCTCGGCGGCGAGGTGGCCGAAATCCTGCGCGTGGACGTGGTGCGGCTGGTGCTGGAGACCAGGCAGGGCCAGGAAAACCCGGTCACGCGCAGGCTCGGACGGGTGCTTCATGCCGCCGAGCCGGGCTTCATCCGCACCTATCTGGGCGAGCGCGACGGCGCTCCCGCCCGCCCGGTGACGCTGCGCCAGCTGGCCGACCAGGACCAGCGCATCTTCGGCGAGAGCGGCTGCTGGATCCGCTCCGAGGCCTGCATCCGCCTCGATCTCGGCGAGGGCCGCCTGCCGGGGATGCTGGTGATGGGCTCCGAGGATCCGCACCAGTTCAAGCCCGGCCAGGGCACCGACCTGCTGGCCTTCTTCGGCGGCGTGTTCGAGCGCGCCATGCGCCGCTGGCTGGCCTGAGGGGCGGGCGTGAGCCTGGCGATCAGCGCCGGGGCGCGGGATGCGCTTTCGGGCTGGCTCGACCACCTCAGAGCCCTTGGCAATGCGGCGGATAACACGCTTGAAGCCTATCGCGCCGATGTGACCGGCTTTCTCGCCTTTCTGGCCGAATATCAGGGCGGCGCGCCAGGATGTGGGGCGCTGGCGCGGGTGGCCTTGCGCGAAATGCGCGCATGGATGGCCCATGAGCGCGCCCGCGGGGTGAGCGCGCGCAGCCTTGCGCGCAGGCTCAGCGCGGTCAAGAGCTTCTACCGCTGGCTTTCGGCGCGCGAGGGTTTCGACGCCACCGCCGTGCTGTCGATGCGCGCCCCGCGCTTTGCCCCCCGCCTGCCCCGGCCCATGGACCGCAACGCGGCGCGCGAGATGATCGAGGCCGCCGGCGCGCAGGCGCGCGAGGACTGGACCGGCGCGCGCGACATTGCCGTGCTGACCCTGCTCTATGGCTGCGGGCTGCGCATCTCCGAGGCGCTGGGGCTCAAGGGCGCCGATGCCCCCCTGCCCGAAGTGCTGCGCATCACCGGCAAGGGCGGGCGCGAGCGCCTGGTGCCGGTGCTGCCGGTGGCGCGCGCGGCGGTCGAGACCTACCGGCGCCTGTGCCCGCACCCGCTCGAGCCCGCAGAGCCCCTGTTTCGCGGCCTGCGCGGCGGCGCGCTCAGCCCGCGCCAGGTGCAGAAGGCCGTCGAGCAGGCCCGCCACGCGCTCGGCCTGCCCGCCTCGGCCACGCCGCACGCCCTGCGCCACTCCTTCGCCACCCACCTGCTCGATGCCGGAGGCGATCTGCGCGCGATCCAGGAGCTTCTGGGCCACGCCTCGCTTTCCACCACCCAGGCCTATACGGCGGTCGATACCGCCCGGCTGATGGAGGTGTACAGCAAGGCCCACCCGCGCGCCTGAGCGGCAGACGCGCCCACCGAACGCCCCCTTTGCCAGCCCTTAACCTTTGTCGCGCATACCAGAACGCGGTTAACCACCGGGGCGACACGCCCCAGCGCAGGTCTGATGGGCCATGGAGGCATGGCGAGCATCGAGACGCATGCAGATCGGCCGGGAAACCGGATCCGGGGCGGCCACCCACCCCGCCAGAGACCGCCGCACCAGAACGGCGCCGTTCTCCCCCC
>JALTZY010000294.1 GCA_027045905.1 Paracoccaceae bacterium | reverse complement strand
CCCCCTGCGCGCCAGCACCGGCTTTCCCCTCGCCCCCGGTCGCGGACTGGGGTAAAAGGGTGCCATGCCCGAGATCGAGTCGCTCTTCGTCACCCGCCTCTACCGCGCCGCGCTGGCCGAATTCGCCCCCGCCATCGACGCGCGCGAACTCGAGACTTCCTGCCTGTCCATCGCCCGGGACGACGCAGCCGGGCAGGCCTGGTGCGCCGAAAACGGCTATCCCGGCTACACTTCCTATGCCTCGCTCACCGACCTGCCCTGGCGCTTCCCGGTCTTTGCCGACCTGGTGGAGGTGCTCGACCGGCATGTGGCCGCCTTTGCCGAGGACCTCGAATTCGACCTCGGCGGGCGAACGCTCGCCCTCGAAGACCTGTGGATCAACATCCTGCCTCCCGGCGGCACCCATGCCTCCCATATCCATCCGCATTCGGTCATCTCCGGCACCACCTATGTAGCCATGCCCGAAGGCGCCGGCGCGCTGAAGCTCGAAGACCCCCGCTCGGGGCGGATGATGGCCGCCCCGGCCCGGTGCCGAAACGCGCGGCGCGAGATGCAGAGCTTCATCTACCTTGCGCCGGAAGCGGGCGACGTGCTGCTGTGGGAAAGCTGGCTACGCCACGAAGTACCGCCAAACCGGGCCCGGGAGGCGCGCACCAGCGTCTCCTTCAACTACGCCTGGGAATGAGCCCCCGCCCCCGAGGCGGATCCGCGGCCATCGCGGGTAGCTTTGGGTTGTTTTGCCGGGGGCTGGCCTGTAGATTGTCCGGGGGGCCAAGTGGGAGTTTCGGATATGTCCGAGCCGGTATCGAATTCCGAGATCGAAGACGTGCTGTCCTCGATCCGCCGCCTGATCGCCGAATCCCCCGGCAATGGGGAACAGGGCCGCACATCCCGTCCCGGCGCTCCCGACAAGCTGGTGCTGACCCCGGCCTTCCGCGTGCTCGAGCCCGAGAAGGCGGAGACGGAAGCGGCACAGGCGACAGAGGCGCAGGCAGAAGCGACACAGGCAGAGGCGGCGCAGCAGAGCAGTGCGGGAACCGGCGCGGCAGATGCCGGCGTGGCACCGGAAGAAGCCACCGACGAAACCGCCGGCAAGACTCCCGCCGAGGGCCCGAGCGAGCTCGAGCAGCGCATCGCCGAACTCGAAGCCGCCATTGGCGAAAGCTACGAGGAATGGGAGCCCGACGGCAGCGAATTCGAAGAGAGCCCCGCCGCCGCGACCATGCCGCACCCCGCCCCTGAAGCCGCCATGCAATGGCAGGACGCCCCGGAGCCATACGACCCCGCCACCGACGAAACCTCCGCCGCGATCATGATCCTGGAGGCAGAGGAGATCACTGACGAGGAAGAGAGCGAGGAGGACGAAAGCGGCGAAGGCAGCACCGGAGACAGTGACGATGCGGCGCAGCAGAGCGCCGTTCAGACCGGCGGGAGCGATGCAAGCGACAAGGACGAAAGCGGCGGAAACGCAACCGCGGACGAAGAAGATATCCTGATCGACGAGGAGGCCCTGCGCGAACTGGTCGCGCAACTGGTGCGCGAGCAGCTCCGGGGTCAGATCGGCGAGCGCATCACCCGCTCCATCCGCCGCATGGTGCGCCGCGAGATCCGCCTGGCCCTGGCGGTACGCGATACCGAATAGGTCGCTTCGCGAAACCCTGGCCGGAGCTCTTTCCGGGCGCGCGCAACCGCGCAGGCCGGGGGGCGCGCAAGCCCGCAAGAAGGCCCCCCGCGCGGCGAAAAGACCTGCCATGCGTCAGATCTGCCCAGACCTGCCATGCCTGCCATGCGCCGGCCGGGCCTGCCCGGGCTCCGCCCCGGCGCGCCTCAGCGGTCCTGCAGCACCACCGAGACCGGCGCCAGGGAGACCGTCCTTACCCGATTGCCCAGGCTCCACTCGATCAGCGCGCGGATGGTATCGGGCCTGGCATGGCCGAACATGATCACGCCCTTGTTCTGGCGCGCCTTGAAGGCGGCATTGTCCAGAAACCGACGCATCACCGCGATACTCTGCCCGTCATTGTCGAGCTCGCGAAAGATCAGCCCCGCCGCGACTCCCTCGCGCAGCGCCGCCTTGTGCCCGGTATTGAGCCCCTGGGGCAGGGTGATCAGCCCGAGCCCCTCGGCGGCCAGCACCTCGGCCACCTGTCTGGCCGTATCGCCCAGGGTCTGATAGGAACTGTCGCGCGGCATCATCACCGCCACCGCCTGCTCCAGCAGCGGTCGGTAAACGGCAAAGGCAGTCTCCACGTCTTCGGGCGCGGCCCATTCGGGCAGCGGCAGCCGGATCGCCACTTCGGCCCCGGCCTGGCGGTAGAAATCCACCGCCTCGGCGGCATCTTCCTGCGCCGCATCCACCACGAAGGTGATCGGGAAGGGCAGATTCCCCAGATCGCCCAGATCGGCGCGCGAGGGGCCGACATCCAGCAGGATCACCGACATCAACGGCGCTTCGCCATCACGCTCGAAGGCCGCCGCATTGCGCCGGATCGCCGGCAGCGGCGCGGCTTCTCCCCCCGCCGTTTCCGCACCCGTTTCGGTCCCGGGCGCGGCGCCGATGCTGGGCAGGCGGCCGGTGATCACGTTTTCGGCCATGTCGCCGATCCGGCCGGCCTGTTCGCCGGGGGTAGCGGGCACGCTGCCGGGCACGACGATGGCCGGCACCGACGGTGCAGGCGGCTGCGGGGAATCCGGCGCCTCCGGCACCGTTTCCGCACTCCCGGGGGCCACGCCGGCCGGGGACGCGGGCATGGCGGCCGCCTCACCGCTTCCTGCCGGCAGGGCCGGACCGGCCCCGGTTTCCGGCGCGGAGGGCACCGCCCCTCCGTCACCCATCTCGGCCTGCACATCGGGGCTGGCGGGCCTGCCCTGTGGTTCGGGCGCATCCTCGGCCGCCGGCGCGGCTCCCGGCGCCACCGGCGGGCCGGCCGGCGTGGCCGGGCCTGCCTCCGCCCCAGCCATGGGCGGGGCGTCCTCCAAGATGCTGCCGGCGGGTACCGAAGCGCCCTCGGTGCCGGCTTCGGGCATTCTCATCGCGCCGGCGGGCCGGGGCGGAGTCTCGCCTTCGGGGGCGGCTTCCGGCCCGGCCGGGGGAGATTCGCCGCCGGGCGCCGCATCCGGAGCGCTGACAATGGCGGGCGCGCCTTCCTCCCCGCCGCCCGATGTCGAAGCGGCCGGAGTGACAGGCGGGGAACTCACCACTTCCGGTGCCGGAGCCGCGTCATTGCGCCCGAACGGCTCCACATCGCGATAGGCAATGGAGAGCCCGGCCAGCCCTAGGCCGGCCACGACCGCCCCCGCCACCATTCCCGAAAAAAACCCGCGCGCCATGGCCCGCCTCCTGTCCTTGCTCACGCCTCACCCGGGCATCTGCGGCACGGCCCGGCCCGCCGCACCCCTGCCGCTGCGAGCCACGCCCGAATCTCGTGACCCAACCGCTCTTGACCCTCTGGCGGCTCCGGGTCCAAGTATAGCCGGACCGGGCGGCAAGGTAACCCCCCCTTGCCGCCCCGCCACGACCGGGAAGGGCCTGCCATGATCCTGCTGATCGACAATTACGACAGCTTCACCTACAACCTCGTCCATTATCTCGGCGAACTCGGCGCCGAGGTGACGGTGAGGCGCAACGACGCGCTCAGCGTCAACGAGGCCATGGCCATGGCGCCCGAGGGCATCGTGCTGAGCCCGGGGCCGTGCGACCCGGACCAGGCGGGCATCTGCCTCGAGCTGACCCGGGCCGCGGCGGCCGCCCGGACTCCGCTGCTCGGCGTGTGCCTCGGCCACCAGACCATCGGCCAGGCCTTTGGCGGGCGGGTGGTACAGGCCGGCGAGATCGTCCATGGCAAGACGGGCGAGATCCACCACAAGGGCGCAGGGGTTTTCGCGGGGCTCCCGAGCCCGCTCAGGGGCACGCGCTATCACTCACTGGTGGTGGAGCGGGCAAGCCTGCCCGAAGCGCTGGAAATCATCGCCGAGCTTACCGACGGCACCATCATGGGCCTGCGCCACAAGAGCCTGCCGATCGAAGGTGTGCAGTTCCACCCCGAAAGCATCCGCTCCGAGCACGGCCACGCGATGCTGAGAAACTTCCTGAACACCTTGAAAACAAATACGGAAAACAAGAAAGTCCCCGCATGAGCGAAGCCCTCAAACCCCTGATCGCCGCCGCCTGCACCCGCCCGCTGAGCCGGGACGAGGCCGAATCCGCCTTTGACCTGCTGTTCGAGGGCGAGGCCACGCCGAGCCAGATCGGCGGGTTTCTCATGGCCCTGCGCACCCGCGGCGAAACGGTGGACGAATACGCCGCCGCCGCCGCGGTGATGCGCGCCAAGTGCCGCAAGGTCGCGGCCCCCGAGGGCGCCATGGATATCGTCGGCACCGGAGGCGACGGCAAGGGTACGCTGAACATCTCCACCGCCACCGCCTTCGTGGTTGCAGGCACCGGGCAGGTGGTGGCCAAGCACGGCAACCGCAACCTCAGCTCGAAATCCGGCGCGGCGGACGCGCTGGGGCAGATGGGGGTCAATACCATGGTCGGCCCCGAAACGGTGGAACGCGCGCTCGAAGAGGCCGGGATCGGCTTCATGATGGCGCCCATGCATCACCCGGCGATTGCCCATGTGATGCCCACGCGCGCCGAGCTTGGCACCCGCACGATCTTCAATATCCTCGGCCCGCTCACCAACCCGGCCGGGGTCAGGCGCCAGCTCACCGGCGCCTTTTCCCGCGAGATGATCCGCCCGATGGCCGAAACGCTCGCCGCCCTTGGCAGCGAAAAGGCCTGGCTGGTGCATGGCTCGGACGGCACCGACGAGCTTTCGATTGCCGGGCCAAGCTGGGTCGCGGCGCTGGAAGACGGGGCGGTGCGCGAATTCGAACTGCACCCCGAGGAGGCGGGCCTGCCGGTGCATCCCTTCGAGGCGATCGTCGGCGGCACGCCGGAGGAAAACGGCGCCGCCTTCCGCGCGCTGCTGGACGGGGCCGAAAGCGCCTATCGCGACGCGGTGCTGCTCAATGCCGCCGCCGCGCTGGTGGTGGCCGACAAGGCCGCCGGCCTGAGCGAAGGCACCGAAATGGCCCGCGAAAGCATTGACAGCGGCGCGGCGAAACGGGCACTCGAAATACTTGCGCGCATCACCAGCGAGGCCTGAGCCCCTTTGCCCACGACGGAGCGTTTCGCAGCGGGCCGGGTGATTTTCTGTGCAAAACCTCCGCTCTGACGCTGCCCGGCCCATCGCCACGCAACCGGATAGCCCCCCTTGCAGACCTCGCGGGGCGGATCTCCGGTCACGACGGCAGCATGTTGCACCTGTCTCCATGCGGTCTATACTGCGGGCAAAACCCCATGTGGGAAGGGCGATGCAGCAATTCATCCATTTCCTGGCCGGCCACATCTGCCAAAGCCCGGCCCCTGCCACGGCAATGCCCCTCGGCACCCGGACCCGGCGCCTGGAGCCCGCACCATGCTGAAGCGCGAATGGCAGAGATTTTGCCGCCGGGCAGCCTGGTCCTGGGCCGGCTGGCTGGAATGCTGGCGCAACGAGCACTCCCTGCACCAATGGCTCTGGGTGAATCTGGTTTCGGCGGGGCTGGCCCTGTGGCTGCCCCTGAGCGGGGCCGAACGGGCTCTGATCCTGGCACTGGGGGTGCTGGTCCTGGCGGCCGAATTGATGAATACCGCCGTGGAGCGGGCCGTCGATTACATCTCCACCGAACGGCACGAGCTGGCCCGCCAGGCCAAGGACCTGGCCAGCGCCGCCGTCGCCATGACGGCGATTGCCGCCGGGGTGGCCTGGGCGGTGGTGCTGTGGGGGCTGATACGCTGAAGCGGCACGGAGCCGCAGCCAGCGCACGAAATCACCGGGCTTGCCCGGCATCGGGCGTACCGGGGGGCGTGCCGTACCCAGGTCGGCAGCCGGGGCTGGAGACTGCCGGGAAATGCCCAGGATACCGGGCCGGGCCACGGGCGCGCCACACGGGGTACGCCACAGACCACGAGGCACAGATCCGGCACCGACCCCGGGCACCGAAACCCCGGCTGCTGCGGCCCGCCCTTCCGCCAGGACTGTCGCCCTGCCATGATCAAGCGGCAGGAATACCCGCCCGAAGAGCCGACCGGCGGGCACAGGGGCATAAACGCCATAAACGGGCCATAAACCATCGGCAGACAGGGGGCGTTTTCGCCTCCGGTTTATTGCCCCGCCGCCAAAGCTGGCGTAAGCGCAAGAGGCAGCCTGTTCGCCATGCCCGGATTTGCATGCCCGGACTTGACAGGCGGCGGCCCGGAACCGATCTTGGCCATTTCCACCCCGCCCGGGCGCACCGCACCCCCGGCTGCATGGAACGCCCCGCTACCATGGCGGGGCAGAGCGCCGAAAGGTGCCGAACAGACCCGACCGCGGTCCCCGATACCCCATCGCCGTGGTCCCCGGCAGGCAGCTGATTCGGCTGCCTGCCACTTTCCGTAGCAGCGCTGCCCATCGCCCTCCGCCCGGCGCAATCCGCGCCCGCCGACTCCCGGTCATCCGCCCATCGCCACGCGCGCACGCTTTCAGCATGCATCTTTCCTTCATCTTTGCCTTTCCTCGGCCTTCGCCCTCCTACGTCTTTCATGCCCGCCTTTTCGCGCCGCGCGGATCGGAATATACCCCCCGTGGGTAAAGAAAGGCTTTACATCCTCTGCGCACAGGCAGGACTGCCGCTCATTCGCGCGCCTGTTGCACACGAGCAACAGCCCCGCCCCTGCTTTTCCCGCCCCATGTCTTGCCCTCGGCGCCGGATCGGCGTTAACTCCCCCGGCGCGGAGGGATGACATGAAAATCGCCAGTTTCAACATCAACGGCATCAAGGCCCGCCTGCCCCTGCTGCTCGAATGGCTGCGCGAGGCCCGCCCCGACGTGGCGATTCTGCAGGAGATCAAGTCGATCGACGCGAACTTTCCCCGCGAGCCGCTCGAGGCGCTTGGCTACAATGTCGCCACCCACGGCCAGAAGAGCTTCAACGGCGTGGCGCTGCTGTCGAAACTGCCGCTCGAAGACGTGACGCGCGGCCTTCCGGGCGATGAAGCCGACGAACAGGCGCGTTATATCGAGGCCACGGTGGTGGGCGCGCGCGCGGTGCGGATCTGCGGCCTCTATCTGCCCAATGGCAACCCGGTGCCGGGACCGAAATTCGACTACAAGCTGGCCTGGATGGAGCGGCTGCGCGCACGCGCCAAGGCATTGTTATCGCGGGAAGAACCTTTCCTGATGGCCGGCGATTTCAACATCATCCCGCAACCCGAGGACGCCGCCCGCCCCGACGCCTGGCGCAAGGATGCGCTGTTTCTCCCCGAGAGCCGAGCGGCCTGGCGCAGGCTCACCCATCTCGGCCTCACCGACGCCTTTCGCGCCCTGCATCCCAGCCGCGAGGGCTTCACCTTCTGGGATTTCCAGCGCGGCGCGTGGCAGCGTAACGATGGCATCCGCATCGACCATTTCCTGCTCTCGCCGCAGCTTGCCGACCGGCTCACGGAATGCGGCATCGACAAGGAAATGCGCGGGCGCGAGCGGCCTTCGGACCATGTGCCGATCTGGATCAATATGGACTCGTAAGAGGCTGACATGGCGAGGAAAATCATCATCGACACCGATCCGGGACAGGACGATGCGGTGGCCATCCTGCTGGCGCTGGCAAGCCCCGAGATCGACCTTCTGGGCATTACCACGGTGGCCGGCAACGTGCCGCTTTCGCTCACGCAGAAGAATGCCCGCATCGTCTGCGAACTGGCCGGGCGGCCGGATATCAAGGTCTTTGCCGGCTGCGAGGCCCCGCTCAAGCGCCCGCTGGTCACCGCCGAGCATGTGCATGGCAAGACCGGGCTGGACGGGCCCGACCTGCCGGACCCGACCATGCCTCTTGCCGAGATCCATGCTGTTGATTTCATTATCAGAACGCTGCGCGAAGAGCCCGCGGGCTCCGTCACCCTCTGCCCGATCGGCCCGCTCACCAATATCGCCACCGCCTTTCTGCGCGCGCCGGACATCGTGGAAAAGGTGCAGGAGATCGTGCTCATGGGCGGGGCCTATTTCGAGGTGGGCAACATCACGCCCGCGGCTGAATTCAACATTTACGTTGACCCCGAAGCCGCTGAAATCGTTTTCAAATCCGGCATTCCCCTCACCGTAATGCCGCTCGATGTGACCCACAAGGTGCTGGTGACGAAAGCGCGCAACGATGCCTTTCGCGCCCTCGGCACGCCGGTGGGCAAGGCGGTCGCCGAGATGACCGACTTTTTCGAGCGCTTCGACAAGGAGAAATACGGCTCCGACGGAGCACCCCTGCATGACCCCTGCGTCACCGCCTACCTGCTGAGGCCCGAGCTTTTCAGCGGCCGGCATATCAATGTGGAGATCGAGACCGTTTCCGACCTCACCCGCGGCATGACGGTTGCCGATTGGTGGCGGGTAACGGATCGCACGCCTAATGCCACCTTTATCGGCGATGTGGATGCGGATGGCTTCTTCGCGCTTCTGACCGAGCGGCTCGGGCGGCTGTGATCGCCTTTGACAACAGCTATGCCCGCCTGCCCGCGCGCTTTTACACCCGGCAGGCGCCGGTGCCGGTGGCCGCGCCCGAGCGGATCGTGGTCAATGAGACGCTCGCGCGCGAGCTCGGGATCGACCCGGCCGAGCTCAGCGCCGATCTGCTCACCGGCAACCGCGTGCCCGAAGGCGCCGAGCCGCTGGCGCAGGTCTATTCGGGCCACCAGTTCGGCAACTGGGCCGGCCAGCTTGGCGACGGGCGGGCGATCCTGCTGGGCGAGGTGGTGGGGGCGCGCGGGCGGCGCGACATCGTGCTCAAGGGCGCGGGCCGCACCCCCTATTCGCGCGGCGGCGACGGGCGCGCCTGGCTCGGCCCGGTCCTGCGCGAATATGTGGTGAGCGAGGCCATGGCGGCGCTCGGCATCCCCACCACCCGCGCGCTCGGCGCGGCTCTCACCGGCGAAGAGGTGATCCGCGAGCGCCCCTTCCCCGGCGCGGTACTCGCCCGGGTTGCGGCGAGCCATATCCGCGTGGGCACCTTTCAGCATTTCGCCGCCGCCGGAGACCGCGAGGCGCTGGCGATCCTGACCGATTACACCCTCGCCCGTCACTACCCGGAGGCCGAGGGGCCGCTCGGCCTGCTGGGCGCGGCGATGCGGGCGCAGGCCGATCTGGTCGCGCGCTGGCTCGGGGTGGGCTTCATCCACGGGGTGATGAATACTGACAACATGGCGCTATCTGGCGAGACCATCGACTACGGCCCCTGCGCCTTCATGGACGCGTTCACCCCGGGCCAGGTCTATTCCTCGATCGACCATATGGGGCGTTATGCATATAATGCCCAGCCAACGATCGCGCATTGGAATCTGGCGCGGCTGGCCGAGGCGCTTCTACCGCTGATCAATTCGGACGAACAGGAGGCCATCGCAGCCGCGCAGGACGTGCTGGCGGGCTTCGGCGAGATGTTCGAGCGCGCGCATCTGGCGGTTTTCCGCGCCAAGCTGGGGCTCGCGCGCAGAGAGCCCGGCGACAAGGCGCTGATAGAGGGGCTGCTCGGGCGCATGGCAAGCTCGCGCGCCGATTTCACCCTCACCTTCCGCGCGCTGGCCACCACGGGAGACGCCGGCGAGCATATCCGCGATGCCGGCGCCTGGGAAAGCTGGGTGCCCGACTGGCGCGCCCGGCTTCAGCGCGAGCAGGGCGATAGCGGCGCACCTGCCCGGCGGATGCGCGCGGCGAACCCGGCCTTCATCCCGCGCAATCACCAGGTGGAAGCGGTGATCGAAGCCGCGCTCGAGGGCGATTTCGCCCCCTTCCACCGACTCGGCACGGTGCTCGCCCGCCCCTTCGACGACCAGCCCGAAGCCCGCGACCTCTCCCTGCCGCCAAAACCCGGCGAAGAGGTGCGCCAGACCTTCTGCGGCACCTGAGCGAACGGGCGGGCGGGGCCGGGGCGCTTCCATCCGCGCTCTGTCCGCCCCATATAGCAG
>JALTZY010000293.1 GCA_027045905.1 Paracoccaceae bacterium | reverse complement strand
GATATCGCTCCGCCCACGCCTCAACCCTCCATCTCGTGGATGGAGACAGTGAATCAGAAAAAGAATCAGAAAAATCCGCGATTGAAATCCCTGATGCGATTCAGACAGAAATCATCTCGCTCTAGCTTCTTTCTCCCAGCTTCTCGCGCATTTCCCGCAGGACAGGCAGGGCGGCGCGGGCCTTGTCGGTGCCGATCAAAGCCACGATGTCGGAAATGATCGGCGTGATCGCCTGCAGGGCGGCATCGCGAGCGGCCAGCCCGGCGGGGCTGATCGTGACCATCTTGCGCCGGGCGTCGTCCCAATCTGGATGGATATGCACATGCCCGGCCCATTCGAGCTTGTTCAGCGTATTGGTCATGGCGCCGCGGGTCAGGTGAAAGGCGCGCGCCAGCTGCGCCGGACTTCTGGGGCCGGAGGCGTGAGCGAGGTGGTTGAGCACCGAGAAATGGCTCAGCTCCATGCCTCTGGGCAGGGCCCGCGACAGGGTGTTGCGCGCGAGCTGCCCGGCCATGAAGATTTCGCTGAACAGGGCGATGGAGAGGGTTTCGGAAGCGCCGGTATCGCTCATGCGGGCCCCGTGAAGCTGCGATCATGGGAGAGCGAGGGGATGCGGGCGCGGGCGGTGTTGGTATCTGTCAGCTCCAGGTTGACGAGCGTCACCCTCGGCACCTCGCCGCCATCGGCCAGCACTTCGCCCCAGGGAGAGACGGCAAGCGAATGGCCATGCGTATAGCGCTTGCCGCCATGGTGGCCGCACTGGCCCGGCGCGAGCACGAAGGCGCCGTTTTCGATCGCCCGGGCGCGCAGGAGCACTTCCCAATGCGCCCTGCCGGTGACGGGGGAGAAGGCGGCAGGCACGGTGAGGATGTGCGCGCCCGCCTGCGCCAGCGCGCGGAACAGGTGCGGAAATCGCACATCATAACAGACCGTCATGCCCACATCGGCGAAATCGGTGCGCGCGATAACGGCCCGGTCGCCGGGGCGGTAGCCGGCGCTTTCGCGGTAGGTTTCGCTCGCGTCGATCTCCACGTCAAACATGTGGATCTTGTCATAACGCGCCACCACCTCGCCGGCGGGGCTGACCATGAAGGAGCGGTTGGCGAGCCGCCCGTCGGCGTCGTCGGTCCTGAGCGCCAGCGAGCCGATCAAGAGCCAGATGCCCCGCGCCCTTGCCTCCGCACGCAGGGCGGCAAGGGTGGGGTCGTCGGCTTCGTGGTGCAGCACGCGGGCGGCCAGCGCACGATCCATTGACACGAAATTGGTGACTTCCGGCGTCAGGACGAATCGCGCCCCTCCCGCCGCCGCCTCGCGCACGAAGTCCAGCGTCACCGGGAGGTTCGCCGCCGGGTCGTCGCCCGAATTCAGCTGCACCAGCCCGACGCGCATCCCTAGCCCGCCAGCAGCGCGTCGAGCTTCTCGGTGCGCTCCAGCGCATAGAGGTCATCGCAGCCGCCCACATGGGTCTCGCCGATGAATATCTGCGGCACCGTATAGCCGCCATTGGCGCGTGCCATCATCTCCTGGCGCAGGGCCGGGTCGCGTCCCACATCGATCTCCTCGTATTCTACTCCCTTGCTGTCTAGCAGACGTTTGGCCGCGTGGCAAAAGCCGCAGAACTGCGACGTGTAGATGGTGACTTTCTGCATGGTGCTCTCACTCTGCCCTTGATGCTCCTGCCGGATGGCGGATGCGTTCGGGCAGAGATTTAGGCGTCTTTCACGGCGCGCGCCAGTACCAGCGTGAAAACGTCGCGGGCGCCGGCGGCAAGAGCGGCTTCGGTCGCGGCGGCAAGGGTGGCGCCGGTGGTCATCACGTCGTCCACAAGCAGCACATCGCGCTCTTTCAGCTGTCCGGTCCTCTTCGGATGGAGCCGGATCGCGCCCTGCAGGGTGGCAAAGCGCTGCAGGCGGCCCGCGCCCTTGAGCGGTGGAGTGCGGCGGGGGCGAATCAGGGCGTCGGGCGCGTATTCGAGTCCGGTTTCGCGCGCCAGCGCCCGGGCGAGCAGCGCGGCCTGATTGTAGCGGCGGGCGATCAGGCGGGTCCAGTGGAGAGGTACAGGCACGATCAGCATGCCGGGTCTGCGGATCGGGGCCAGCGCGCGGGCCAGCCAGCGGCCGGCCGGCCGGGCCAGATCGGTGCGGTCGTGGTGCTTGAGTGCGAGCACCAGGCGGCGGGCATTGTCGCGGTGGAGAAGCGCGGCGCGTCCGCGCGACCAGGGGCGCTTCACATGCAGGCATTCGTCGCAGGTGAGCGTCTCGCCCGGCGCTGCCTCGCCTGGCAGCGGCGCGCCGCAGCTGTCGCAGATCAGACCGGTGATGAAGGGGGTCTGGGCCCAACAGGTACCGCAGAGACCGAAATCCTCGGCCAGCGCTTCCCCGCAGGAAATGCACTGGCTGGGATATAGCAGGCGCAAAGCCGATTGCATTTCGCCCTCCTTTGCGTATCACTCGCGTCCATGACCGCCCCCGACCAGCCGCCGAGACTGACCGATCGACGCGCTCTCAGGCGCAACCGTGTCCGTGCCCAGGACGAAGCGCTGTTCTTGCAGCGGCTGGCGCTGGATGAGGTGGAGGATCGCCTGAGAATGGTTAACAGATCCTTTACAGAGCCGGCGATTGTGACGGATTTTCCGCAAATCTGGCGAAAATTGCTGCCAGAAGCGCGTATCGTCGCCGATGAGGAGGTGCTGGATCTCTCTCCCGGCGCGCATGATCTGGTGATCCACGCCATGGGCCTGCATTGGGCCAATGACCCGGTGGGCGTGCTGATCCAATGCGCCCGGGCGCTCAGGCCTGACGGCCTCTTCCTCGGTGCGAGTATCGGCGGCGAGACGCTAGCGGGCCTGCGTACCGCCCTGGCGCAGGCCGAAAGCGAGATCAGCGGCGGCATGGCGCCCCGTGTGCTGCCGATGGCCGAGATCCGCGACTTGGGCGCGGCTCTGCAACGGGCCGGGCTCGCGCTGCCGGTGGCAGACAGCCTGAAGCAGCAGGTGAGCTATGCGGACATGTATGCGCTGATGCGCGATTTGCGCGCCATGGGCGAGGCCAATGCCATGGCCGACCGCCTGCGCCGGCCCACGCGGCCGGCGGTATTCGCGCGTGCCGCCGATATTTATGCGCGCGAAAACCCGGCCCAGGGCGGGCGCGTGCTGGCGCGCTTCGAGCTGATCTTTCTCGCCGGCTGGGCACCCCATGAAAGCCAGCAGAAGCCCCTGCGCCCCGGCTCCGCCGAGATCAGCCTGACCGAAGCGCTGAAAAACGCCGATAAGCCGCATTGACCCGGCGGGCAGGAGCGCTATCAGGGAGGCGCGTGCACAGGAGGCAGACATGACAGGCAGGACCGGCATACTGATCGCCAATCTCGGCACCCCCGACGGCACCGATTACTGGTCCATGCGCCGCTATCTGAGCGAGTTTCTCTCCGACCGGCGGGTGGTGAACATGGCGCCCTGGAAGTGGCAGCCCCTCCTGCAGGGCGTGATCCTGACCACGCGCCCCTCCCGCTCGGGGGAAAATTACCGCAAGATCTGGGACAACGAGCGCGGCGGCAGCCCCCTCAAGCTGATCACCGAAGACCAGACCGCTGCACTGCGTACCCGCCTGCAGGAGCGCTTCGGCGAGGCGGTGCAGGTGGAATACGCCATGCGTTACGGCAAGCCGCCGATCCGCGAGGTTCTGCGCGCGATGCTCGTGGCGGGCTGCGACCGGCTGCTGTTCTTTCCGCTCTATCCGCAATATGCCGGCGCCACCACGGCGACGGCAAACGACCAGCTCTTTCGTGCCCTGATGGACGAGATGGCCCAGCCCGCCCTGCGCATCGTACCCGCCTATTACGACCATCCGCTCTATATCCGGGCGCTGGCGGCCTCGGTGGAGGCGGCGCTCGGAGGCGCGCGCCCGGAAGTTCTGGTCGCCTCTTATCACGGTACGCCGGAGAGTCACCGTGCGGCGGGGGATCCCTATTACGGACAGTGCCTCGAGACCTCGCGCCTGCTCGCGGAAGCCCTGGGAATGGGCGAGGGCGCGCTCGTCAGCGCCTTTCAGTCACGCTTCGGCAAGGAGGAGTGGCTGAAGCCCTATACGGTCGATGAAGTGGCGCGCCTGGCGCGCCTGGGTGTGCGCTCCATCGCCGTGCTGGCGCCGGGCTTTGCCGCTGACTGCCTGGAGACGCTGGAGGAGATCAACGGCGAGATCCGCGAGGCCTTCGAGGAGGCGGGGGGCGAGAGCTTCACCTATATTCCCGCGCTCAACGACGATCCGGCGCATCTGGAGATGCTGGAGAGCATCGTTCTGGAGAATCTGCAGGGCTGGCTGCCCTGAGTCCGGCCGGGCGCGGCCCCGCGGCAGCTACTGCGCCGCCTGCAGGCGCCTAGCCTCCTTCCGCGATACCTCCTGCAGGCGGTCGAATTCGGCGGTGAAGCTGCCCGCCCCCTGAGTCGCGCTGCGCAGTTCCACGATCAGGTCGTGCATCTCGGCCGCCGGCATCTGCGCCATCACTTCCTGCCAGCCTTCCCAGCCCTCCTTCGCCTCCAGCCCGAGGATCTGGCCTCGGCGGGCGGTGACGATCTTCTGCACCGCGGCGATGTACTCGTCGGGTACCGAAAGGCGCACCGCGTGAATCGGCTCGAGCATCACCGTGCCGGCCTCCTTCAGCGCGTTTCTGGTGGCCTGGGCGGCGGCGCGACGGAAGGCCATTTCCGAGCTGTCCACGCTGTGATGCTTGCCGTCGGTCAGCTCTACGGCGAGGTCGATCACCGGATTGCCCATCGGCCCGGACCGGAGCGCATCGCGCACCCCGGCCTCGACCGCGGCGTGATACTGCTTCGGCACCACGCCGCCATGAATCGACTCGCTGAAGGCAAAGCCCTCGCCGCGCGCGAGCGGGCGCAGCTTCAGCTCCACCTCGCCGAACTCCCCATGCCCGCCGCTCTGCTTCTTGTGGCGGTAACGGGTGGTGACGGGCTTGAGGATGGTCTCGCGGCAGGCGATGCGCGGAGGGCTGGCGCTGACCTCGAGCCCGAACCGGCCCTTGAGCTTCTCCAGCGCCAGGCGCAGCTGGGTGTCGCCCTGCCCGTGGAGCACATGCTCGCCGGTGCTTTCGTCGAAGGCAGCGGTGAGGGAGGGGTCTTCGTCCATGAGTTTTGCCAGGGCTTCGGGCAGCTTCACGTCGTCGCCGCGCCTTTCGGCCCGGATGGCGAGGCTGTACTGGGGCGCGGGCGGGGGAGATTTGCGCGCCTCGCGGGTCTCGCCGGTGAGCAGGTCGCCGGTAGACACTTCCTCCAGCCTGGTCAGGGCGACCACCTCGCCGGCCACGGCCTGCGCGATGCCGGTGAGTTTGCCGGCAAAGACGTGGCTCATCCCCGAAGGCCGCGCTCCGGCCACGTTCTCCCCGGCGCCGAGCCTGCCGGAGATGATGCGCGCCAGCGAGACCTTGCCCGCATGGCCCGCGTGACGGGTCTTGAAGACCTTGAGCCGCATGGTGCCGTCCTGAGCCACGCCCAGCCGCCCGGATGTCACCGAAATGTCGGGTGCGTCGTGGCGAAGGGCCTTCATCAGCCGCAGGATTCCGTGACCCTCCAGGGCCGAGCCGAAAAAGACCGGCACCACCAGGTTTTCCGCCAGATCGCGGCCGATATTTTCGTAGATCTCCGACTGCTCCGGCTCCACGTCTTCGAGCAGCTTTTCCAGCAGGGTATCGTCGAAATCGGCAAGGCTTTCAAGCAGTTCGCTGCGTGCCTCGGCCTCGCGCCCGGCGGCGGCCTCGGGGAGCGGGATCAGGCTCGAATGCGCCCCCTCCTGCCAGTGAAAGGCACGCTCGGAGACCAGATCCACATGCCCGGTGACCCGCTCGCCCTCGCGGATCGGGATCTCGCGCAGCACCAGCGGATGCGCGCTCGCCCCCTGAAAGGCCTGCAAGAGCGCGCGCAGCGACAGATCCGGCCGGTCGAACTTGTTGATGAACACCATGTGCGGCACGTCGGCGGAATCGAGCAGCTTCAGCCAGCCGGCCAGCGCCCGGGCCTTCTCCTCCTCGGGCTCCACCACCACCACGGCGATATCGGCGATATCGAGCGCTCCCGCTGCCTCCTGCACGAGCTCGACCGAGCCGGGGCAGTCGATCAGGGTCCATTCCTCGCCCAGATAGTCGAACGAAGCCAGGTTCATCTCGGTGGACATGCCATGCGCCCGCGCCTCCGGGCTCTGGTCGGCGAGTCCCAGCCCGGCGCCGTGGCGCTTGTGCGCGCCGGCCTCGGCCAGCAGCGCCTCGAACAGGGTGGACTTGCCCGACTGGTAGGGGCCGCAGATCAGGGCGGTACGAGGGGAGGACGGTTTCTTGTCGGGCATGGCTCCACTCCTTGACGGTTGCGCGCCAACGGGCCATCCCGGATGTCAGGCGCATCTCCGGGAGAATCCCTGCTGCGCTCTGATATGGCCAAGCATAGCCCGACTCGCCCTACGGTTCAAAGAAAAGCGTTGCCGGGGGCGGTGCGCCGAAACGCAGCCTCGCCTGACCGGCGGCGGGGAGATAGGGCTGGAAATAGGGCTGGAAAGGCTCCGGCATTGGCCGCATACAGGCGGCGTGGAAAGAGACGGGCAAGACATGCGCGAACGGGAAGGAACTCCAGCGGCATTTGACCTCTTCGTCATCGGCGGCGGGGTCAATGGCTGCGGCATTGCCCGCGACGCGGCCGGGCGCGGTCTGTCGGTGGCGCTGGCTGAGAAGGGCGACCTCGCCTCGGCCACTTCCTCGGCCTCGACCAAGCTGTTTCACGGCGGGCTGCGCTATCTGGAATATTTCGAGTTTTCGCTGGTGCGCAAGGCGCTCGCGGAGCGCGATGTGCTGCTCGCCGCCATGCCGCATATCGCGCGCGCCAGGCGCTTCGTCTTTCCGCTCGATCCTGACATGCGCTTCGAGGCGGGCACGCCCACCTCGCGGCTGCTGGGGCTGTTCATGCCCTGGCTCAGGGGGCGGCGGCCGGCCTGGCTGATCCGGCTGGGGCTGTTTCTCTACGACCACCTCGCGCATTCCTCGCTGCCGGGGACCAGGGCGCTGGACCTTGCCTGCGATCCGGCCGGCGCGGTGCTCAAGCCCCACTACCGGTGCGCCTATGAATACAGCGATGCCACGGTGGACGATTCCCGCCTCGTGGTGCTCAATGCCGTGGATGCCGCCCGGCTGGGCGCGCGCATCCTGACCCGCTCTGAAGTGGTGGCGGTGCGCCCCGTGGGCGGGCTCTGGGAGGTCGAGACGCTCGATGCTTCCGGCGTGCGGCAGACATATCGCGCCCGCAGGCTGGTCAATGCCGCAGGCCCCTGGGTGGAAAAGGTGCTGGAAGGGGTGATCGGCGGCCAGTCGCCGGCCCATATCCGCCTCGTGCAGGGCAGCCATATCATCGTGCCGCGGCTCTATGCGCACGAGCGCGCCTATTACCTGCAGGGGCCGGACGGGCGGCTGGTCTTCGTCATCCCCTACCAGCGCGATTTCACCCTGATCGGCACCACCGAGACGGCAAAGCAGAGCCCCGACGAGCCCGCGCGCATCACCGAGGGCGAGATCGACTACCTGCTCGCCTTCACCGCCCGCTATCTGCGCAAGCCGCTCAGTCGCGCGCAGATCGTCGCGAGCTTCAGCGGGGTGCGGCCGCTGTTCAGCACCGGCGAGGGCAGCGCCACCGCCGAGACGCGCGACTATCACCTGGAGATGGATGAGAGCGCCGGCGCGCCGGTGCTGCATGTCTTTGGCGGCAAGATCACCACCTATCGGGTGCTGGCGGAAAAGGCGCTGGAAAAGCTCGCCCCCGGCACCGCCCCCTGGACCGCCGACGCGCCCCTGCCGGGGGGCGATTTCCCGGTGGGCGAGGCCGAACGGCTCGAGCGCGAATTGCGCGCGGCGCATCCTTTTCTCGGCGAAAGCGACGCCGCGCGCCTGATCGCCGCCTATGGCACCGATGCGGCGCGGATGCTTGCAGGTGCGAAAAGCCGCGAAGACCTCGGCCGCGATTTCGGCGCGGGCCTGAGCGCGCGTGAAGTGCGCTGGATGGTCGAGCGCGAATTCGCCCGCAGCGCCGAGGATGTGCTGTGGCGCCGCTCCAGGCTGGGCCTGCGCCTGAGCGAGTCGCAGGCGGCCGTGCTTGAAGCGTGGTTGCGCGGCTCAGAAGAAGGCCTGTAGCCCGGTCTGCGCGCGCCCGAGGATCAGGGCGTGCACGTCATGGGTGCCCTCATAGGTATTGACCGTTTCCAGATTCATCATGTGGCGGATCACCTGGAATTCCTCGCTGATCCCGTTGCCGCCATGCATGTCGCGGCTCATCCGGGCGATGTCGAGCGCCTTGCCGCAATTGTTGCGCTTGATCAGGCTGATCATCTCGGGCGCGGCGTTGGCTTCGTCCATCAGCCGGCCCACCCGCAGCGCTGCCTGCAGGCCGAGCGCGATTTCGGTCATCATGTCGGCGAGCTTCTTCTGGTATAGCTGGGTCTGCGCCAGGGGCCTTCCGAACTGCTTGCGGTCGAGCCCGTATTGGCGCGCCGCATGCCAGCAGAATTCGGCCGCGCCCATCACCCCCCAGGCGATGCCGTAGCGGGCGCGGTTGAGGCATCCGAAGGGGCCCTTGAGCCCCTCGATGCCGGGCAGGAGCGCATCTTCGCCCACCTCGACCCCATCCATGACGATCTCGCCGGTGGTGGAGGTGCGCAGGCTCTGCTTGCCACGGATCTTGGGGGCTGACAGGCCTTTCATGCCCTTCTCCAGCACAAAGCCGCGGATCTTGCCGCCATGAGCCTCGGACCTGGCCCAGACCACGAAGATATCGGCAAAGGGCGAATTGGAAATCCACATCTTGTTGCCGGTGAGGTGATAGCCGCCGGCGGTCTTTTCGGCGCGGGTCTTCATGCTGCCGGGGTCCGAGCCCGCATCGGGCTCGGTCAGGCCGAAGCAGCCGATGAGCTCGCCGGAAATGAGGCCCGGGAGATACTTCTGCCGCTGCTCTTCGGAGCCATAGGCGTAGATCGGGTAGATCACCAAGCTCGACTGCACGCTCATCATCGAGCGATAGCCGCTGTCGATGCGCTCGATCTCGCGCGCGATCAGCCCGTAGCTCACATAGGAAGCGCCAATCCCGCCATATTCCTCGCCCACGGTGACGCCCAGAAGCCCCGCCGCGCCCATCTCGCGAAACAGTTCCGGGGCGGCGGTCTCGTTGGCATAGGCCTCGATCACGCGGGGCGCCAGCTTGTCCTCGGCAAAGGCGCGGGCCGCGTCGCGCAGCATCCGTTCCTCTTCGCTGAGTTGGCCTTCCAGCCGCAGGGGGTTTTCCCAGTCGAAGCGGCCGAGATCGGGGGCGTCTTTGGGCTTCAGGGGCATGGTGATTCCCTTATTGCTAATAAATGGTGCGCATGTTCCATTCTGTACCTGTTTTCTGGCGCATGAAAACGATAAACTAGCAGAAAAACATGCCAATATGGAATGACATGCCGCCCCGCCGCTTTCTCCCTCCTCTCCCCTGCCCTGGCTTGCCGTCTTCTAGGCCGTGGCCCGGCTCGGTTCGGTCACAGAGGCGGCGGAGCTGGCCCTGACCCAGAGCGCGGTCAGTCGGCAGGTGCAGGAGCTGGAGGCGCATCTGGGCATCGCCCTTTTCCTGCGTCAGAGGAAGCACCTGGTGCTGACCGGGGCGGAGCGGGCCTATGCGGAAGAGATCCGCGCGGCGATCGGCCAGATCACCGCGGCGACGATGCGCGCTTCCATCGACCCCAAGGGCCGTACGCTGGAGCTTGCGATCCTGCCCGCCTTCGGCACCCACTGGCTGGCGCCGCGCCTGCCGGGCTTTTTCGCAGTCCATCCCGGCGTGACGCTGAATCTCACCACCCGCACGCGGCCGTTCGACTTCGCCACCCAGCCGCCGCGCGCCCTCGATCCCCAGCCGTTCGGCCAGCACTGTTGTGGTACGAATTAATAGGCAATGGGATAAAATGCGGCGCAAGAACTGGGCCTATCCGAGCCTGTGCGAGCAGTGCTGGGT
>JALTZY010000292.1 GCA_027045905.1 Paracoccaceae bacterium | reverse complement strand
CCACAGGGCCATGGCTTCGATTTCCTCGAGGCTGAGCAGGGTCACCCCGCGCAGGCCGTCGCGGTCCACCCGCGCCAACGCGCGGCGCACGCGCGAGGTCAGCTCGGACATGGACAGGTGCTCAGTCACGCCTCATCTCCTGTTCCAGCCATTCGGCGTCGTCCAGCACCGCATCCACCAGGTCGGCCTTGACGATCTCCTCGATCAGCCGCTTCACGAGGGTGGCGACATCCATCCCCCGACGCCCGGCATGGGGATCAAGCGCGCGGGCAAGATGGGCAGGGACGCCCTTGACAGAGCGGCGCATGCGCGGGCCGCCGCGAAACCGCGGGATATCCTCGCCATTGGCGCGCGCCTGGGACAGATAGTGATGGATGGTCGCCGGAGCACAGCCAACCTTTTCGGCAATGTCGGCCGGACGCAGCCCATCGCGCGCCAGCTCCACGGCCTTGTGGTAGGTCGCGCTGCTCATGTCTCTTCTCCCTTGCTGTTGATCGGGCACTCGCCGCAGGCCTGGAACATCCGCACCCTGAGCGTGTTGGTGTTGACGAAGCGGCGCGCCTTCTGGCGCCAGTCCTGGCATTCGTCGAGCCGGATGGTGCCAAGCGCCGGGCAGGTCTGGCGGCCATCCATGAAGCGGCCGCGCACCCGGTCTTCAACCGCGCTCAAATCGCCCTTGTAGCGGGCTTTCAGCACCTGATTGACCAGCGAGGCCGAGCGCCCGAGCTCAGCGGCCACCCGGGCCTGAGAGGCGCGGTCGCAGCGTGCGGCCAGCACCTCGATCCAGTCGGGCATGGCAGCGCCCCAGGCGCTCCTGGCGGTCTCCAGCGCGCTCATCGGGCAGCTCCCGGATAATAGGTGACTTCGCGGATATTCGGGTCATAGACCTGCTTCACCCGCTGGATCTGTGGCGGCAGCGGGCCGGTATTGCGCACGAACCTGTATATGGGTTGCCGCTTGCCCGGCACCGCCTTCTGGATGACGCGCAGATACCCGGCCTTGAGCAGCATCGAGCAGTAGCTCTTCACCGTGGCCTCGGTGACGCTCACCGTGTCTGTCGTCGAATGGACCATGATATCGCGCGGGGTGAACTCCCGGAGCATCCGCATGGAACGCCACATGTTCTCGACGCCCTTGTCCCGGGTGACGGGCTGCCCGTTGGGGCGGATGCGCGGCGGGTGGATGCCGGCATCGCGCACCAGAACATAACGGCCGGTTTCCTCGAAAGAGGCATGCTTCTCGATGTAACCGCCTGCCAGAAGGCGCTTCACATAATCGGTGATCGTCTTTCTGGGGATGTCGGTATTGCGGTGGATTTCCCGCGGGGTGAAGATGTTCAGCCGGCGGATTTCGGCCCAGATACCTTCCATGCCCTGGGGCTTCGGCTCTTTCTTCCGCTTGTCCACGCGCCGCCTCATGCCAGTGCCCTCCTCGGTGCCGGGGCCTGGCAGGCGAAGAAGCCGCGCTCGCCCCAATCCTCGACGCTGACCGCTTCGAGCCCGCGCGTGGCGGCGAATTCGGCCACCTGGGCGAGGTTCACCGAGACCCGGCGGATCGAATGCTGCGAGGCCGCCAACAGGTTCTGGCGCAGGGGCTCGTCCAGCTTCACGCCCGGGCAATAGATCGGCTCGAGGTGGCGCAGATCCTCCATGCAGGCCGGGCGCGCGGCCACCCAGTCGAGCATGCGCCCATGCACCCGCTCCCATTTCTGCAGCTTCTGCGGCAACAGTTCCTCGCCGATCAGGATCACCGGCGCGCCGGAGCTTTCATAGATGTCGCGCACGATCTCGATCATCGCGCGGGCGACCAGGAAATCGGCTTCGTCGATGATCAGCGGTCTGGCCGAAAAGCTCAGCTCCTGGGCGATCTGATCGACCATGTCGGCGATGGTCTTGGCCGGTTGCAGGCCCATTTCCATTGCCAGCGCCTGGCAGAACTTGCGGCCGGTCCAGCAGCTCTTCATTTGCACCACATAGGTGTTGAAATGGTTGGCCGCGTAGACCGCCGCCGTGGTCTTGCCATAGCCGGATGGGCCGTAAAATGTGGCCATGCCGGGCAGGCCGATCTGGCGCCCCTGCACCCGCTCGATC
>JALTZY010000291.1 GCA_027045905.1 Paracoccaceae bacterium | reverse complement strand
GCCCCGGGCCCGCCTTCACGCCCGAGGGCTTCGTCGATGACCAGACCGCGGGCATCCCTACGGATGAGGCCTCCGGGCGCGACAGCCGCGAGGCGGGGGAAGAAACCGAGCACGACACGACAGCCCTGGAGCTTTACGCCCCCACGGTCTTTCGGCTGGGGTTTGCGTTCTTTGTCGGCTTTGCGATCGCCTACGCCTTGCGCGCAGCATTCAAGATGGTGTTGGTTGTGGTGGGGACGGTGCTCTTGCTTTTGGTGGGTTTGCAGATGGCCGGGCTGATTACGGTCAACTGGGAGGCGATGCAGGGACTCTACGAAACCACGACCGCGTGGCTTGCGACCCAGACCGAGAGCCTGACTGCCTTTTTGCGCGGGTACATCCCGTCAGGCGGGACGGCTGTCGCGGGGTTTGGGATGGGGATGCTCAAGAAGCAGTAGCAAAGCACCACACGCCGGGCGGACGCTGACGCTTCGAGGACTCCGCGTCGGTGTCTAACGCAACTTCAATGCAGGTATCGTGGATACTTTCGTGTGTCACGGCCATCTCTGATTGTGCGTGCAGTTCCGCACGGCCAGAATAGCCGTGGTACACGCGACGAGTTGAATGGTTCTGCTCTAACACGCACCAGACGAGCTGACCAAAGATAAGTTTGCACCTTGGCAAGATGGGCAACTTCTTCTACACCAGCGCGGCTCACAAAAAACGAGGCGGGCTGCGGGCGCTTTGGGCGCTTTATGCAAAACCCATCGCCTCGTAAACGATCGATCTCAGCGAAGCATAGAAATAAAATTTCAAAAGCGTCCAGAGAATGGGGGGATACTATTGACACATATTACCCAATAGGATACAACGGTCTGTCTATTAAGAGATGGGGGTCCTCGTTGGGCTTGCCATCAAGGTAGGAGAGGGATCTCAGGGAACGAGATCGGCTGCAGGTAATTCGCCTCGGGAGAGACCGAGGTGAATGTGGATGTCATGCGCCGAGGGTTCACTGACTTTCCTCCTTTTCTAGGGGAGAGGGCACCCGCGGGGTGCCCCGGTGGCTCATTCTGAGAGAAAGTGAGAGTCGAATGCGAAACACACTGAAACTGTCGTTGTCATGCGCGCTGCTGGCGGGTATCGCCGGAGCCGCTCAGGCCACGGAAATCACGGTCGACTGGTACCGCACCGTCGCGCCCAACGCCCACACCGGTGGCAGCAGCTACGCCCAGTGGTGGGCCAACGCCCAGGAGTCGGTGATCAACCTCAACGGGGCCAGCTACGGCTCGGGCAAGAGCGCCTTTACCGATATCGGCAACGCAGGCGTAACCGGGATGGAGTCCTATGTCACCAGCTTCGAGAGCTACAACGGTGTCTATGAAGCCAACGAAGGCGGCACCCGCCCGACATGGGTTTATTACATCTCCAACGACGACGGCTCGGTGATGGACAACAGCCTCCTCGCCAGCGCAACACGAAACTACAAGTACTCCTGGGGCGGCACCGAGAGTTCCTTCTGGGGCGATATCCCCTTCCCCGGCCTTGATGCCGGCCGCCTCCTCGGCGTGCGCGCCGATGGCACGACAGGCACCGATCTCAACGATCAGTATGTCGGATTCATCGCGGCCTCGGGCAACGCCTGGTGGGCCCAGAACTGGACCGGCACGCTCGGTGTCGATCACCAGTGGATCGCAGGTGACTACATGGTCGGCGACCCCGACCGCTTCGACAAGCTCGCCCAGCTTGCCGCCTATGCCCAGGCGAATCAGGACTACTGGGCATTCTCCATCAACTTCGGTGGCAACAACTTTGATGCCCCCGACATCACGGTCGTCCCCCTTCCCACACCCGCAGCAATCGCAGCGATCGGGCTCGGTGGGATCGCGATTCGCCGCCGTCGGCGCTGATCGCAGCACCAAAGGTGAACACCCAATGGGTGAACACCCAATGGGTGAGCACCCAATGGGTGAGCACCCAGTGGAGCGGGCGTCTTGCCCGCCATACTTGGAACAGTTCATCCTCTTCTAAACTCATACTGCCCGGGGTTCTCCTCCCCTCGGGCAGTTTTTCTGCGCTGCTATCCGTTACTCAACACGCTGCGACCCTCTGGCAC